>JAPHTO010000021.1 GCA_026196955.1 Colwellia sp.
ACACCTAAACCAGGACCAGGGAAAGGATGACGGTAAAGCATATCGTAAGGTAAACCTAGCTCTAAACCAATTTTACGTACTTCATCTTTAAATAACTCACGTAATGGCTCAACTAAGCCCATTTCCATATCATCGGGTAAACCACCAACATTATGATGTGACTTGATTACATGCGCTTTACCCGTAGCTGATGCCGCAGATTCGATAACATCAGGATAAATAGTACCTTGTGCTAACCATTTTGCATTGTTAAGTTTTTTAGATTCCTCATCAAAAACGTCAACGAACACATTACCAATAATTTTACGCTTTCTCTCCGGATCATCTTCACCGGCTAAACGATCTAAAAACCTGTCTTCAGCATTAACATGAATGATATTTAAACCAAAATGATCACCAAACATTTCCATGACTTGTTGACCTTCATTTAAACGAAGTAAACCATTATCAACAAAAACACAGGTCAGTTTATCGCCAATGGCGCGTTGTAATAACATGGCAACAACCGATGAATCAACACCACCAGATAAGCCTAAAATTACTTCGTCATCGCCCACTTGCTCTTTCATTTTAGCAACAGCATCTTCAATAATAGATGCCGAAGTCCAAAGTTTTTCACACTGACAAATATCAACAACAAAATGCTCTAAGATACGCATACCTTGTTTAGTGTGCGTTACTTCAGGGTGGAATTGTACGCCGTAAAACTGTTTATCTTCATTGGCCATAGCCGCAAATGCACAACTATCAGTTTTCGCTACGGTAACAAAACCTTCTGGAATGGCTGAAACCTTATCACCATGGCTCATCCAAACATCGAGTAGCGCATTACCATTCGCACCAATATGATCTTCAATATTCTTAAATAAAGAAGATTGAGAAACAACTTCAACCGCAGCATAACCAAACTCTTTATGCTCGCTGCTTTGTACACCACCGCCAAGCTGTTCAGCCATAGTTTGCATACCGTAGCAAATACCTAAAACAGGCACGTTTGCTGTATATACGTATTCAGGTGCACGTGGTGAATTTTCTTCAGTCACAGACTCTGGGCCACCCGCAAGTATAATACCTGTAGGGTTAAACGCTTTAATTTGCGCTTCGGTCACATCCCATGACCAAAGTTCACAGTAAACGCCAATTTCACGTACACGACGAGCAATAAGCTGTGTGTATTGTGAGCCAAAATCTAAAATCAGTATGCGGTGATCATGAATGTCTTTACTCATGCTATTTTCCTACATTTAGCGGCTCGTCATGAACAAACTTTATGCTGCATTGTTTTCGTAATTAAACAAAATCATTTATAAACATAAACTCATTTGTTTAAACACTCAAACGCTTTGCCTAAAGCTCGTTCATTTAGAGCGGTGTATAAATAAACAGGCTGAGCTTTCTCATGTGAGATTACAGCTCAGCCCATTTGAATCTTTATTTTTTACATTTTAGTAAACAGATTAAGAATACTTAAGTTCAAAGCTAGTTAACGTTAGAGCAAAGAAGAAGCGCGGAGTTGACGCTAGTCAATGAGCACTTCTGATGCCGCTATTACGCTAAATAGCAAAGAAATGAAATATTCGACTTAGCCCATTCTGTAGTTAGGCGCTTCTTTGGTGATGGTTACATCATGTACATGTGACTCACCCATGCCTGCTGACGTTATTTTCATAAACTCAGGCTTAGTACGCATCACTTCAATGCTTTCGCTACCCGTTAAGCCCATAGATGAACGTAATCCGCCCATTTGCTGATGAACAATTGCCGCTACAGGCCCCTTATAAGCTACGCGACCTTCAATACCTTCTGGTACCAGTTTATCTGCTTCACCATCAGTTTTTTGGAAATAACGATCGCTAGAGCCTTCTTTTTGATCCATAGCGCCTAACGAGCCCATACCACGGTATGATTTATAATAACGACCTTGATACAGTTCAACTTCACCCGGCGATTCTTCAGTACCTGCCAACATGCTGCCCACCATAACGCAATGCGCACCAGCAACAAGTGCTTTAGCAATATCGCCAGAAAAACGAATACCACCATCAGCAATGACAGGAATATCTGTTCCCTTTAGCGCTTCAACTGCATTGGATATTGCTGTTAATTGTGGAACACCAACACCAGTCACAATACGTGTTGTACAAATAGAGCCTGGGCCAATACCCACTTTAACCGCATCAACACCAACGTCAGCGAGTGCTTTAGCACCAGCACCTGTAGCAACATTACCTGCAACAATTTGTAAGTCTGGGTATTTGTCGCGTGTTTCTTTTACTCTGTCTAACACACCTTGAGAGTGACCATGTGAGGTATCTATTAATAGCACATCAACACCAGCAGCAACTAGCGCATCAATACGTTCATCTGTTCCGGCACCAACACCAACAGCAGCACCAACGCGTAAACGGCCTAGTTCATCTTTACAGGCATTAGGTTTATTTTCAGCTTTTTGATAATCTTTTGCAGTAATAAGACCAACAAGTTTGAAAGCATCGTCCACAACCAAAATTTTCTCAATACGATTTTCATGCATCAAGCCCAAAATTTCTTCGCGAGCAGCACCCTCTTTAACGGTTACTAAGTTCTCTTTCGTGGTCATCAATGCTGATGCCGGTTTAGTTAAGTCTGTTTCAAAGCGTAAATCACGTCCGGTGATAATACCGACTAAGTTATTTTGTGGGTCAACCACAGGAAAACCTGAAAAGCCTAAATCATCGGCTTTATGCATGATTTGCTCAATTGAGTCAGAAGCTTTCACCGTTTTAGGGTTCGAAACAATGCCACTTTCATATTTTTTAACTTGCTTCACATTACTGGCTTGCTCTGCGATAGTCATATTTTTATGAATAAAACCTAAACCGCCTTCTTGTGCTAAGGTAATAGCCAAACGCGCTTCAGTAACCGTATCCATTGACGCAGATACCATAGGTACATTTAAGTTAATTTTTCGAGTTAAACGGGTTTTTAGATCGGCTGTATGAGGCAGTACCTTAGAGTGTGCAGGTACTAATAGAACATCATCAAAAGTTAACGCTTCTTGAGCAATTCGTAACATCGCAATATCACCAGAGTTAAGTGTGGAGTGGATACCAAGCTGTCAATGTTGGTATCGAATATTGCGGCAGAATTTTAACCGTTTTCTTTGTTTAGGTAAACATAAATTTAGCTTCAACAGCCATTATTTTGCTAAATGAATGCAAAATAAATGCCCTAAATAATTTTCTCAACGATATAATGACCATTCACAAATCTTTTGTACTTTTTCAATATTCATAATTATGGCAGCTCAGCACATTTTACAAGTCAGTGAACTGACAAAGAAAGTCCGGTTTATTTTAGAAAGTGAACTCAATACTGTTTGGTTAACGGGCGAAATCTCTAATTTTGTCGCCGCTAGCTCAGGACATTGGTACTTATCACTTAAAGACAGTAAATCTCAAGTGCGCTGTGCAATGTTCAAAGGAAACAACCGACGAGTAAGATTGAAAGCGGGTAATGGTCAGCAGGTTTTAGTGCGTGCAAAAGTATCTTTATATGAGCCCAGAGGGGATTTTCAGCTCATTATTGAACAAATGGAAGATGCTGGTGAGGGGTTGCTACGTCAACAATATGAGCAGTTAAAAAACAAACTCAATGCACTTGGCATTTTTTCACAAAACCACAAAAAGCCAATTCCAGAGCACATTAGTACAGTCGGTATTGTCACTTCACCAACAGGAGCAGCAGTTAGAGACATCCTCACCGTACTTAAACGCCGCAACCCTAATATCAAGGCAATAATTTATCCCGCTCTAGTGCAAGGGGAATATGCGAGTAACGATATTTGCCATGCGATTGCCCAAGCAAATACCAGAAAAGAATGTGATGTACTCATAGTTGGCCGTGGTGGTGGCTCGTTAGAAGATCTTTGGTCATTCAATGAAGAGCGTGTTGTACAGGCAATTTATGACTCTCTTATTCCTATTATCAGCGCTGTAGGGCATGAAGTTGACACCACCTTAAGTGATTATGTTGCCGATTTACGGGCAGCCACTCCCTCGGCGGCAGCAGAAATAGTCTCCAGTGACACTAGCGAATTACTTGAAAAGGTCGTTACTCGTCAACAACGAATAACTCACGCGTTAGCTCAAAAAGTTTCAACAGACAAACAACAACTTGTTCACCTACAACATAGGTTAAAACAAGTTCACCCAGAGCAACAATTGCGAGTACAACAGCAAAAAGCAGATGAGTTAAATTTACGTTTAAGACAAGCTATCCAAAGAGTAATGCAGCAAACTGCACAGCGACCTATGTTGTTACAGCAAAGATTAAATCACTTATCTCCTGCTAAACAAATCACTGAACAGCAAACGCAAATTAAGCAACAAAAACAAAGGCTAATTTATGCGATGAAAAATAGTTTGCAGCATAAGGGTGAGGTTTTCGTTAACACCATTGAGCAATTACAATTAGTCAGCCCATTAGCTACTATTGCTCGTGGTTATAGCGTCACGCGAAATACTAAGAACAAGGTCATAAGCTCGGTTGAACAAGTCGCTATTGGGGACGAAATAAATGTGCAGGTTAGCGATGGTAAGATTAACGCTAAGGTGGTGTAAATCTAATCTTGCGAAGTAATTGTATCAAGCAATAATTGACTCACCGATTTATTGCTTTGTTCACTGAATTTAACGCCAAAAGACAAACCATTTGTCTGCTGTTTTAAGTTACAAACCTCACCTTTGAGCTTGATATTATTTGCACCTTGTTTGTCTTCAACCGTTATTTCAATTGATTTATTTTCTGACAAAACAAGCTTCTCACCATTAACAATACTCAGTTGGCAACCATTAATAGATAAATCAGTAATTGTCGTTTCCCAATACGTTTCATCAATTTTCACTTTCGCGTTGATGTTTGTGTCGATACGCATAGCTGATCGTAAATTTTGCAAACCTACACTCTGAGGAAAATCAAGCACCATAATGCGTGACGGTAATTGAATGGTTTGTTTTATTGTGCTGACAAATGCAACGACAGCACCTTCGTGACCTTCAATTAATCCACGAACGGTGATTGCTGTGCCTTGCTTGAGATGTTGGGAAAACTGCCCTAGCTTATTTGAGTCAGGAAATTGGATTAATACATATAATTTAGGCAAGTAGCCAATAAAGGTTGTTCTAAACTTAGCCTTTTGTCCAGCAGGCGTTGAAATATCAATCGTAACTGTTGCACCTGCCTGTAATAACCCTAAATTACGACTTAGCCGTGTTGCTGTGTCCATTTCTGTTGGTTTTTCAGTCATATGCACTCTAGGTGTTCTGTGATATAAAATAGATTAGCTAAACAAGCTTAGTAATGCAAACCTTGAAACTAATTAAGTAAGTGTAATGTTTGCTTTATTTCTGCTCTAACATCATCAATAGCATTGACTATTTCAACAACAGAGCTTTCATTATCTAGCATTAACTGCCAATGTTGTGACCATACTTCTTTCAAAATTAGGCTCTGCTTTGTGACTGAGGCTGAAGTGAGTACACTTAAATCGGCAATAAGTGCAACCTTAACCCAGCCTTTTCTAGGGCTTGCTGTTTTCTCATCGCCATCATAATGTGCAACATAAATAAGTTGCTCAAGTGAAGACAACTCAAGTAGCATTTCAAAACAAGCCATGCGAATATTTGAATTTTCTTCGCTCACTTCCATGCGCCAAACATTGTATGAAAAGCCTAGCAACGCAAAAAACATACTAAAAATAAGGGTGATCTGATATAAGTTTAACTTCAAAGTATCTTTGCTTTTCATCAGTCCTCTCACCAGTACCTTTTATTTATTATCTTTATTATAGCCTTGCGTTGCACGTGCCATTTTTTTCTGCTCGGTGAAAGTGAGTTTTTTCTTACCTGCAAAGGGGTTAGAGGTTTCTCTAAACTCAATTCGAATTGGCGTTCCCATAATTTTTAATGATTTACGGTAATAATTCATTAAATAACGTTTATATGAGCTAGGTAATTTTTTCGCTAAATTACCATGAATCACAATAATAGGTGGGTTATAGCCGCCCGCATGAGCATACTTTAACTTGATACGGCGACCTTGATGCATGGGTGGTTGGTGATCAAATACCGCCATATCTAGTATTTTAGTCACCATAGCCGTTGAAATACGCTTAGTAGCGCTAACAAAGGCTTCCTCTACTGACTCATATAAGTGCCCTACGCCTGTTCCATGCAAGGCTGAAATAAAGTGAATTTTTGCAAAATCGATAAAGCCTAAGCGTCTATCTAATTCGGTCTTGATCCTATCTTTAACATGTTCATCAAGTCCATCCCATTTATTTACTGCTAGTACTAATGAACGACCCGATTCAAGAATAAAGCCCAACAAGCTTAAATCCTGATCTGTTATGCCTTCACGCGCATCTATAATCAATAAACAAACATTAGCATCTTCAATGGCACGTAAGGTTTTTATCACAGAGAACTTTTCTACTACATCCGTTACGTTTTTGCGACGGCGAATACCAGCAGTATCAATCAAGGTATAGGAGCGACCATTATGCTCCATCGGAATGTAAACACTATCACGCGTAGTACCTGGCATATCGTAAACAACAACGCGCTCTTCACCTAAAATTCGGTTAGTCAATGTCGACTTGCCCACATTGGGCTTACCGATAATCGCTAGCTTGATAGTATCGTTTTCATTGGGTGCTTGTTCTATTTGCTGCGCGAGTTCAGCTTCTGACAATTCATGATCATAATCACCATCAAATTCTTCATTTTCTTCTGCTTTAGGTTGGCCTAAAGCCTCAATATGAGGGGTTAATGCAAGCGTAAGCAATTGTGTTACACCTCGGCCATGAGCCGCCGCAATTTGATGTACTTCTTCACCTAAACTTAAGGCATAGAATTCAGCTACCGCAGAGTCGGCATCAATACCATCGACTTTATTGGCTACTAAAAAGACTTTTTTATTTTGCTTACGCAAATAGTCAGCAATACCATGATCCGCTGAGGTTAAGCCATCACGAGCATCCACTAAAAATAATACCGCATCGGCCTCATCAACAGCCATTAAAGACTGCTCTGCCATCAAGGTATCTATACCTTCTTCATCACCTTGTATGCCGCCAGTATCAATAACAATGAACGGGTGCTCTTCAACTTCAGCTTGGCCATATTGGCGATCCCGAGTTAAACCAGGGTAATCGGCAACTAAGGCATTTCTAGAGCGTGTTAAGCGATTAAATAATGTTGATTTACCAACATTAGGGCGGCCCACTAGGGCTACGACAGGAAGCATGAAAACCTCAAAATTCAAAAATAAACAGTTGCTTTCGTCTATGCGTAGACCCTAGACAAAAGCAAGCGCGTAAAAACAAGTAACGGCCCCACATGCTAATGCATTGGAGCCGTATTTAATTCTAACATAAAAGCGTAGGGTTATTATTCAGCTTTTATAATTTCAGGTATTTTAATCGCCTGTAAATCACCATCACGTGATTGGCTATATAAAACATTGTTCGCTATTGTTGGCGTTGTGTGAATACCACTACTATCCACTTCATGGCGAGCAACTATTTCACCTGTTTCTTGATCTAACCAATGTAAATAGCCTTCAAAATCACCAACAACTACATAGTCATCAATCACCGCTGGACCAGTTACACCGCGATTAGTGAGCGCTAAATTACTC
Source organism: Colwellia sp. (assembly GCA_026196955.1). GTDB lineage: Bacteria > Pseudomonadota > Gammaproteobacteria > Enterobacterales > Alteromonadaceae > Colwellia. The sequence goes on from JAPHTO010000021.1 coordinate 7,681, forward strand.
CAACGCTCTATGCCATTAACTCTATCAATAGCATACACATGACCACGATTGTTTGTTAAGAAAATAGTATTTCGATAAACCGATATTTGACGATATGATGAATATTGACGCTTCCACAGCACACGACCACTATTTAATTCAATTGCCGCTAAATTACCTCGTGAAGATACTGCATATAACTTATCACCAAACACCACAGGGGCAGAGTCGACATCAATCACACGCTCAAGCTCTGTAGAGCCTGTAGGCTCCCCTATTTCGGTTTCCCAGCCTTGCTGACCTTTTTCAAGTAGGTAAACATTAACGCCACCTTTACCTGTGCCAACTAACACACCACCAGATGCAATAACAGGTGCACTAATTCCTCGTAATGTTAATGCGGGAACATCTTGATCTACTTTCCAAAGCTCCTCTCCATCACTGGCATTCAACCCTTTCATAATACCGGAAGCTGAGTTTACCACCACAACACCCGAGTCTACCGCAGGAGCGTTAATCACTTCCCCTTTAATAGAAGCTTGCCACACTAATTCACCGGTTTGAGAATCCAATGCGTATAGCTTGCCATTTTCACTACCGATAAAGATCTTATTAAGACCAGCTGTTGGTCCACCAGACAGTAAAGCTGATAACCTGCTATCCCAAAAGCTGCGCTCGCCTTCAATATCACTTAAATCAGCTTGCCATACTCGGTCACCGGTTTTTTCATCAAAAGCAAAAACATCACCAGCACGGCTAGCACTGTAGACCTTATCGTAAGCAACTATCGGCTTCAATCGAGAAAAGTAATCCTCACTACCATCACCAACGCTTTGCTCCCATATGACTTCAGGCTCAAATTTTTCAACTATATCTGTCAATTCTGCCACTAAATTGGCTGTATCTTCTTCTTCATCGGTAGATGAACAACTAAATAGCAAACCTGAAAGTAACAATACCGCTAATAATTTTTGCTGTTTCTTTAAAGGAGCAATTGAACTTCTTTTACTGGTCAGCGCTTTATTATAAAAAACCATTAAATAACCTTACTTTACAGCTGGTTCAGCTGGTAAACTTGCGGGTAAACTAGTCACTGTCGCTAAATCATCTAGTTTCATTTGTAGCCCTGGGCTACCTGCTAAACCATCAGCAGCAATCGCCGCTTGATAAGCATTATGTGCTAGTTCTTTTTTACCTTGTAACAAGTATGTATCGCCTTTAACTTCTTCAACAGCGGCAGTAAATGATTCAGGTAGAGGGTTAGCAAGCGTAGCTAACGCTTGCTCATACTCTTCAAGTTGAACTTGTACACGCGCAAGACGTAAGCTGGCAATCGCTTTAATGCCGTCAGTTGGTGCACTAGCAATAGCCGCGCTAAGCTGTGTTTTGACTTCCAACCAGTTTTTTTCGCCTGCAGCTTCCTTCGCTAATGCTAAAGCAGTAAGCGATGCATAACTGGTTCCTGCATTATCTTTGATAAATTGAGCAGCACTTTCGTTAAAGCTAGCTTTATCTTTTGAAGCATTTTCTAGCAATGTTTGATAGCCATCTGAAACAGCCAATTCATTTTCCAGTTGATTGTCTTGGTATAAGTTAAAACCAATAAAACCAGCAAAACCTAAAACTATACCGGCAATAATGGTATTGCCATTTTCTTGCCAATAACCTTTAATCGCTTCTACTTGTTGTTCTTCTGTTTGATAAACTTCCACTTCTTCACCTTCGATTAAACGTCTAAATTAATGTCGTTAATAAGCTTGGTATTTGATCAAATGCCAAGCTTTGTTGTTCTTGTTGTCCACGCAAATATTTAACCATAACTCTTTGTTCGGTGATTTCATTATCACCTAATATTAACGCGATTTGTGCGCCTGATTTATCAGCACGCTTTAATTGCTTCTTCATATTGCCGCCACCACAATGACATTGCAAACGAATATTGGTTACTTGATCACGCCACTGCTCAGCAAGTTTATTAGCTGGAATTTGCGCATCATCACCTAAAATAACTACGTAAGCATCAACTTGCGGTCTCACATTGGCCACTTTGTCTAACTCTGTTAGCATCAAGACTAAACGCTCAATGCCTAAAGCAAACCCAAATCCAGGCGTTGCTTTACCGCCAAGCTGCTCGACTAAACCATCATAGCGTCCACCGGCACAAATAGTACCTTGTGCGCCCAAACTTGTGGTAACCCATTCAAATACAGTTCGATTATAATAATCTAAACCACGTACTAAACGCTCATTGAGTACATAGTTAATACCCGCTGCATCTAATCGCTGACATAAATCAGTAAAGTGTGCTTTCGTCTCTTCACCAAAATAATCTGATAGCTTAGGTGCATCCGTTAAGGCTTCTTGCACTTGTGGGTTTTTACTATCTAAAACACGCAAAGGGTTTGTATGCATACGACGCTTTGAATCTTCGTCTAGCAACGCTTCACGCGCTGTTAAATAAGTCACTAATGCATCACGATAATTAGCACGTTCTTCATTACTACCTAATGAGTTCAACTCTAGTGTGACAAATTCATTGATGCCAAGTTCCCGCCATAAGCGAGAAGTTAGTAAAATAACTTCAGCATCAATATCAGGTGTCGCAATACCAAAGGCTTCTAAGCCAAATTGGTGAAATTGACGATAACGACCTTTTTGTGGTCTTTCATGACGAAACATAGGACCCATATACCAAAGACGCTGCTCTTGGTTATATAAAAGCCCATGTTGATTGCCTGCACGTACGCAACTTGCCGTTCCCTCTGGACGCAAGGTTAAACTATCACCATTGCGATCGTCAAACGTGTACATTTCTTTTTCGACAATATCAGTGACTTCACCAATAGAGCGTTTAAATAATGCCGTAGGCTCAACAATCGGCATGCGAATTTCGGCAAAGCCATAGTTACTGGCGACACGGCGCAGTACAGACTCAACCATTTGCCAAATATTTGTTTCACTTGGAAGGCAGTCATTCATACCGCGAATGGCTTGTAATGTCTTGTTTTTTGACACTGAAAATTTCTCTTAAATTTATTTTATCGGGTTAAAATCACAACTACATTTTGTAGGCAGCGCGCATTGTACCTAATTACGCATGCCTAATAAACAAGCATGCAAAAATACCATAGCGATTACTCAAGTGCTTTAAAATCAATTTGATTTTTTTCGTCAAGACGTTCACTCATAGCACTTGCTTTTGCCCGAATTCGTTGTTCAAGTTGATCGACTAAATCATTATTATCAAAACGCTCTTTTTGGCGAATGCCATCAAGGTAATAGCCACTTTTTTTACTGCTACCCGTTAAACCTAAATCTGACACCATGGCTTCACCGGGGCCATTAACAATACAGCCAATGATTGAAACATCCATAGGCGTCATTATATCTTCAATACGCTGCTCTAATGCATTAACTGTTGCAACAACATCAAACTCTTGACGAGAGCAACTTGGACAAGCAATTAAATTAATACCACGGCTTCGAAGTTTTAATGATTTTAAAATATCAAAACCCACTTTTATTTCTTCAACAGGATCAGCTGCCAATGAAATACGCAGGGTGTCACCAATACCTTGAGCCAATAACAGTCCTAAACCAACAGAAGATTTCACTGCCCCAGAGCGTAACCCGCCCGCTTCAGTAATACCCAAATGCAGTGGATTATCAATTTGTTTCGCTAACAGTTTATAAGATTCAACAGCAAGAAATACATCAGATGCTTTAACACTGACTTTAAATTGATCAAAGTTAAGCCTGTCGAGAATATCAACATGGCGCATAGCCGATTCAAGTAAGGCCTCTGGTGTAGGCTCTGTGTATTTTTCTTGGATATCTTTTTCTAAAGAGCCACCGTTAACACCAATACGAATAGGAATATTTTTATCACGAGCACATTCAACTACGCTACGTACTCTATCTTCTCTACCTATATTACCAGGGTTGATACGTAAGCAATCAGCGCCATATTCCGCCACTTTTAGCGCAATACGATAATCAAAATGAATATCGGTGACTAAAGGCACGTTGACCTGTTTTTTGATTTCACGAAAAGCTTCTGCTGCATCCATTGTTGGTACACTTACGCGAACAATATCAGCGCCAACAGCTTCTAATGACTTGATCTGTGCAACAGTCGCAGCTACATCCGTGGTTTGGGTGTTAGTCATCGACTGAACGGTAATAGGCGCATCGCCACCAACAGGTACGTTACCCACCATAATTTGACGAGATTTTCGGCGAATGATTGGAGATTCTTTAAACATAATTTTTTCTTACAAATTTAGTGGCAAGGTAAATTTAGCAATATTACCCACATTAAAAGGTGACATATCAACGGGTTGACCATTAAACACAATAGCCGCTAACTCAGGTTTCCCCAAGGTTACTTCTAAAGGAGGCTTTCCTGAAACTGTCATCACATAGCCCATTTTCTTTACGCCCCAAGCGATACGTTCGCCTGTAGCATCATATATATTTACCCAGCAATCCCCTGAAAAAGTAAAAACTGCGGTACTAACATTAGACGCTTTTTCAAGATTGTCTTGTGCCGATGCAGGCGCAAGGTTTTCTATTTGGTCTGCCAAGTTATTTTCAATTGAACTTGTTGTTACTAACTTTTCAGCTTCCACTGGCTGTGCTTGCGGCAAAACATCACTGGACGTTATGGCCTGATCAGCATCGGTTAGCTGCTGAACTTGCTCTTCTTGTTGATTATTTTGCTCCGTTAATTCAACAGCTGGCTGTTCAGGCGTGGTTGATATCTGTTCAGCTTTTTGCGTTACCTCATCAAGCTTAATGGGCTCTGGCGTTTGCAACCACCATAGCACCATAAGGCCAAATAAAACGGCGGCAATGAAATAGCTAATCCACATTATCCGACTATGCTCAGCTTGTTTTTCAGTGAGGTTAGAAAAACTCTGCATTTCACTGCGCTGCACTTCAGCAATCCCAAGCATATCGTACGCACTTAGGACTTCATTAGTATCAATATTCACAAGCCTTGCATAACTGCGTAAATAACCGCGGTTATAGGTGGCTGGCAGCTTTTCATCAAAAATATCTTGCTCTATGTCAGCCACTAAACATTTTTTAAAATTAAGCTTCTCAGCAATATCCTCAATACTTAGCGATAAATTTTTTCTCGCTTCACTAAGCATTTGACCAGGGCCAACGACGATCATATCTTCACAAAGCTCATCTACTTGTTTACTGTTTTGAACAGCTGATACATCTTTATTCATTAACTTGAGCTACCACCGTTGGATTTTCAACAAACAATTTATCATTAATGCGAATTTTCTTTTTCGCCGAAAGCTTATTCCAGCGACGTATTGCCTTTATTTTAACATTATATTTAACGGAAATACCGTATAAGGTATCTCCTTTACCAACAATATGCACTTGTGGTGTTTTTGCAATCACGGCTTCAGCGACCTTGTTACTTGCTAATTCGTCAGCCTCAGCAACGCTCTCGCCTTCTTTTACACTTGACGCGGGCGCCTTTACAATCGCTTGTTCAACCGTTTTTTCGCTTTCGACTACAGTTGGCTTAGGCGTTTTCGGCGCTACACGGTCGACAACAACCAAACCGGACTCAATTTCCACAGGGTTTTCAACAATAGGCGCTGGCTTTTTAGCGACATGAAAAATCTCCCTATCTTCAAGTGGCACTATGTCTTGAGAGCTATTGTCTTCTGCTAATTTAGCGGGCGATGTCGGCTTGCTTTCAAGCGCACTGGCTATAGCAACCTTGTCTTTATCATTAACTAAAGCCGCTCCATCCACGGCCGGTTTTTCAGCATTTTCAACCACAGAGTTAGTATTACTAGCCACGATAGTTGGCTTTTGGCTTGCTTTATTAGGCGCACTAAGTACAACAACCCGCTTATTAGCTTCATTCTCGATGACTGCTTTCTCAGGACTTAGTTGTATTTTTTCTGTCGCTTTTTCTACCACTGGCACTAACCTAGTCTTGGTTGAAACAGTCGAGTTTTCACCGATATTTTCTCCTGCTAACTGTTCTGTTACTGGCGCCATAGAAAGTACTGCATTAATCGCTTGAGCGCTGGCGGTACTGCTAGCTGGCGTGTTGCTCACAGGTGCTGAAACAACCGTGGGTACAGCCATTTGCTTGGTAGACGTTTGTGTTGAACTCTCTAATGGGATATTCGTTTTTGGCTTATTCGCTGTGTTCTTTTTAGGCGATAATTTAACAATACGCTTTTTCGGTTGACTAACATGTTTTTCAGCTTGAGTTAGTTGATATCTTTTCGCTAAATTATCCGCGTCAATCAACTCCAACTCATTGAGTAAATATTGTTTTGCTTCCCATGATTGCGGGTACATTTTAACTAACATGGTGCCGTAGTTTTTCGCAGTACGTTTTTGACCAAGTTTAGAATAGACTTTAAAAGCCAATGCCAAAGACTGCGGAGTAAAACGTCTGGTTACTTTTTCAAAACGTTGCTCAAATTTTTTCGCTTCTTGATATTCACCCATAGCATATTGCAAACGTACCATTTGAAATAACGTTGATGCGCTGCTTGGGCTGTGTAAAATTGCTTTATTTAAATAGGCTTCTGCTTTGCCAAAATAATCTTTTTGTAAAAAACATGAGGCTAAATTTTCATAACTTTTCGCCACAAGCAAATAACTTGGCACCGCAATCGCTTTTAAAAATTGTTGCTCTGCAGCAGCAAGTTGATCTTGGCGACACAAGTATACGCCGTAATTATTTAACGTATCAGCATCATCACTTTTTAAAGACAAGGCTTTTTCATAGGACTCAACGGTTAGCTTGTGCTCACCAACTGTTTCGTAATAATGGGCAAACGCGGTGTGCACTTGCACCATATCAGGCGCGAATTTTTTTGCTTTTTCTAAGTTTTGCTTGGCTTGCGGCATATTACCCATTTTTAGATAACCCAATCCTAAAGAAATACGGGTTGCAGCCATATCATCTCTATTTGCTTGGTTTTTCACCACAGGGGTTTTGTCATTCTCGTAATTCTGGGTAACACAACCCGAAAGTACAGTAGACAAAAGTGCCAAAGCAGCCAATACCTTAGCGGTTGAGAAAACTTGTTTTTTAACTACGTATTTGTCCATAATATGCTGAGTTTGCTTCATTAATTTTAAACAATATCGATAATAGCGCGATCAGACTATCTTTACTGATATTTCGTCAGCTTTCACCTGTTTTTTTTCTGTTTGCACATTTTGTTGCACTTGAGTACGTTTGGTTCTATCTAATACATCACCTGCTAACTGACCACAAGCAGCATCAATATCTTCACCGCGAGTTCTTCGCGTGATCACGGTTAAGCCGTAACTTTGCAGCACTTTGTCAAATCGATCAATACGAGAATTGCTTGGGCGCTTATAAGGTGAGCCCGGATATGGATTAAACGGAATTAAGTTAATTTTGCTCGGTAAATCTTTTAACGCATGTGCTAGTGCATGTGCTTGCTCGGTTGAGTCATTAACATGATCAAGCATGACATATTCAATAGTTGCCTGCTTATTGGCTTTTGAGCCGTCAATATAACGACCCGCAGCCGCTAAAAACTCTTCTAATGGATATTTTTTATTAATAGGCACTAATTCATCACGCAAGGTATTGTCTGGCGCATGAACAGAAATAGCTAAGGCACAATCTATTTTTTCTTTAAGCATATCAAGCGCAGGAACAACACCCGAAGTACTCACCGTGACTCGACGCTTAGACAAGCCATAACCTAAATCATTAAGCATAGTATCAAGAGCAGGGATTAAATTTTTCATATTGAGCAATGGCTCACCCATGCCCATCATAACGATATTGGTAATAGGACGCTTGCCCGTAATGCGCGTTGCCCCAATGTCGTTGGCAACTCGCCATACTTGGCCAATAATTTCAGCCATAGATAAATTACGGTTAAAGCCTTGCTGAGCCGTTGAACAGAATGTGCATTCAAGTGCACAACCTACTTGTGATGAAACACATAAGGTTGCGCGATCATTTTCCGGGATCCACACGGTTTCAACTTCTTGACCGCCTTCTAAGACCAAGGCATATTTAATCGTGCCATCGTTAGACACTTGCTTTTGTGAGATCTCTGGTGCTTTAATTTCACAATTTCGCTGTAACTTTTCTCTTAATTTTTTATTTAAGTTAGTCATTTGTTCAAAGTCGGCATAACCAAAATGATAAATCCATTTCATGATTTGATCAGCGCGAAACGGCTTTTCACCGATTTGTGCGAAGTATTCACGCATGCCTTGATGGTCAAAATTTAATAAATTAATTTTGGCTTTTTCTTTGGCATTTTCTTTGACGTTTACGTCGCTCATACAACTAACTCTCACAATTTATACAGGATAGAACAGGGAAAAATACGGATGCGAATTGTACGATTTTTAGGCGAAATTCGCAATTTTACCATTAAGGTAAAAACACAAAAGGATTTTACCTTTACGGTAAAATCCTTTCTAGTTCACTTCAATTAATATTGAATTAACAAGAAGCTAATTTGTTCAAGATTAAGAAGCTAGCGCGGAGCGTAGTTTACTACGAGAGCACTTGCGACAGAAATATTGAGCAAAGAAGCAATTGTTAAACAATATTAGCGAGTACGTGGACAAATTTCTTCATCACTGAAGAAGTATGCAATTTCACGTGCTGCAGATTCTAAAGCATCTGAACCGTGACAGGCATTTTCATCAATTGAATCAGCGTAGTCAGCACGTAAAGTACCCGCTAAAGCTTCAGCAGGGTTAGTAGCACCCATGATTTCACGGTTTTTAAGAACAGCGTTTTCGCCTTCTAATACTTGAACCATTACCGGGCCTGAAGTCATGAACTCAACTAAAGCGCCAAAGAAAGGACGTTCGCTATGCTCAGCGTAGAAACCTTCTGCTTTCTCTTTGCTTAGGTGTAACATTTTAGAAGCAACGATCTTAAGACCAGCTGTTTCAAAACGGTTGTAGATTTGACCAATAACATTTTTTGCTACTGCATCAGGTTTTACGATAGAAAAAGTACGTTCGATAGCCATGATAAGCCCTTTTAATAAATTTAAATTTGAGTGTAATTAAATAGATATCAAAGCTAATAAACCGACATCTACAAATTTTGGCGCGATTATAAACGAAATCATGACAAATTCCTAATACTAACCGTCGAAGAATATTGTAAAGCTATGCATATTTTTTTACTTGCTTACCCTCGTCCTTTAGTCGTAATAAGCAAATAAAAAAACACCTTCTCATTCACCGTCAAATGAAAAGTATTGCTTATTAAAGAACTCAACAAATGTCTCTGTACTCCACGCCAGTTATAGCCTCTTTTTTTATTCGCTAAAATGAATAATAAAAAACTTGTCGCTTTTTCTGTGAATTTCGCCCTATGACTGGTTACATTTGGTCACATTTCGGCAAAATTTCTGCAATGCTTTCATAGTTCACTGCTCTGTAAAATTAAATACAACCGCAGGAATATCAATGCAATTTATTAAACGTGCGCATGGCGAAGAGCAGCCATACTGGCCAGCAGGACCATTTAAAATTAGATTACCTTTTGTTCATTACCGCTGGGAATTGCCTGAAATGATTCAGGGCTTTTTTATGTTTGTGGTTGGTTTGGCCATGATCCCATTGCTTGAAAGCTATTTAGGCATGCCTTATGAAGCCGCATTAGCTTTTACTTTTATTGCGGGTATCGGTTACATTTTACCGGCAGTACTCGGCGTTCCTTTGGTACCCGGTTGGATAACACCTGCCATACCAGTGGTATTACTTTATTTAAAAGGTTTTGAACCTGGCCCTGAGGCAATCAAAGCTTTATTTGCCCTGCAAATTGAAGTTTCTATTATTTTCCTTATTTTAGGCGTTACTCGCTTAGGCTCCAGATTAGTTGATATTATTCCAAACTCACTAAAATGTGGCATCATTATTGGCGCTGGTATGGCGGCAATGATGGGGGAATTAAAAGTCGGCGGTCGTATTGATGCAACGCCAATTTCATTGATTGTTGGCTCTATTTTTTCTGCCTACATCTTATTTTCTCTTTCATTTAAAAATGTTATTAATGAAAGCTCTTTTGCCCGAAAACTTGCTAATTTTGGCATGGTACCGGGAATGATTATTGCCATGATTGTTGGTTGGTCTGTCGGCGAATACCCATTACCCGTAATTGAGTGGGGCATTACCAATCCTAATTTTTCATTAATGTGGGATTATTTACCCTTTACTGTTGGTTATCCTGATTGGGAAATATTCTTACTGGCCATCCCAACAGCAGTCATTGCCTATGTTATTGCTTTTGGCGACATCCTTGTTGGTTTTACTTTAGTTAAACGTGTTGATCATATTCGAACTGATGAAAAAATCGAAGAAAATGTTGACCGTGTTCACTTAGTTACTGCTATTCGTAATGGTATGCATGCCTTTTTAGCACCATGGCCTGGGCTAGCGGGACCATTATTCACAGCTGCCCACGCAACCGTTGCTGAGCGTTATGCAATGGGTCGTAAATCAATGGAATCAATTTATAGTGGTGGTGCAACTTTTTGGATGAGTGGTTTGCTCGCTCTTTTTGCTCTACCTCTAGTCACTCTATTTAAACCAGTGTTACCAATAGCACTTTCTATTACCTTAATTCTTACCGCTTATATCTGCATTATGGTAGGTATGGAGCAACTGAAAAACTCCACTGAGCGAGGCGTTGCCGGTATTGTTGCCGTGACATTAGCCATGCCAGATCCTAAATCCACCATGTATGCAATTCTTATTGGCGTTGTACTTTACGTGTTAATTGAGCGACCTAAGTTAATGGGTAAACATGACAGTAAAGATAACACTATTTTTGCTGATGAAATCGATGAAAAAATGGCAATAACTAGCAGTAACAATACTCAGTAAGAAGGGAGCATTATCATGACTACTATGAATATTTTTGAGCAATATTTAGCGCCAAATGAGGCTAACTACACGGCCTTAACGCCTATTTCATTTTTAGAGCGTGCCGCATTTGTTTACCCAAATAAAGTCGCGACAATTAATGGTGATATTCGCCACAGCTGGCTAGAGGTTTTCCAACGTTGTACTCGTTTTGCTAGTGCTTTGGCTAAACGAGATGTTGGACGAGGTGATACGGTATCAATCATTGCACCAAATATTAGCGAACATTTTGAAGCCCACTTTGCAGTGCCAATGTGTGGCGCGGTACTCAATTCAATTAATACCCGTCTTGATGCGGAAGCCATTGCTTTTATACTCGTGCATGCCGAAACCAAGGTGTTAATCACCGATAAAGAATTTAGCTCGGTAGTCAAAAAAGCGCTCCGCATGATCCCACATAAACCCTTAGTTATTGATATTGATGATCCTAACTTTAACGAAGGACAACTCATTGGCTCGTTAACGTATGATGAGTTGTTAGATGAGGGTGATAGCGATTTTGAAGCGATACGACCTAACAACGAATGGGATGGCATCACCTTAAATTATACCTCTGGTACCACAGGCGATCCTAAAGGGGTTGTTTATCACTATCGCGGGGCTTACCTTAACGCCGTCAGTAATGTGATGTCGTGGAGTATGGGTGAGCATCCCGTTTATTTATGGACACTCCCCATGTTTCATTGTAATGGCTGGTGTTTTCCTTGGTCGATTGCGGCAACTGCGGGTACCAGTGTTAGCTTACGTCATGTGCGTGCAGAGCCTATATTTAACTTAATTCAAACAGAAAAAGTAGGCTATTTTTGTGGTGCGCCTATTGTGTTAAATATGCTTAATGGCGCAGATGCGTCACTAAAAGCTGACATCAATCACCCCGTTAAAGTCATGACTGCTGGCGCACCGCCGCCCGCTTCAGTCATTGAAGGCATGGAAGCATCTGGCTTTAAAGTCACTCATACCTATGGCTTAACCGAAACTTATGGCCCTTCTGTTGTTTGTGCTTGGCATGATGAATGGAACGAAGAGAGCGCTGAGAAGCAAGCTAAATTAAAATCTCGCCAAGGGGTTCGTTCTCCGATGCTTGATCAATTAATGGTAGCCGATCCAGACACCTTAGAGCCTATGCCAAAAGACGGCAAGTCTGTTGGGGAAATATTTATGCGTGGCAATCTCGTCATGAAAGGTTATTTAAAAAACCCTTCCACAACGCAAGCTGCTTTTGAAGGCGGCTGGCTTCACTCCGGTGATATAGCGGTATGGCACAGCGATGGTTATATCGAAATAAAAGATCGCTCTAAAGATGTCATTATCTCCGGCGGTGAAAACATTTCCAGTGTTGAAGTTGAAGATATTTTATATCGCTACCCTAAAATTCAAGAAGTGGCTGTGGTCGCTAAACAGGATGACAAATGGGGAGAAACACCTTGTGCATTTATTACCCCAATGCCAAATGTTGAATTAACTGAACAGGAGGTGATCACTTTTTGTCGCGACAACATGGCACATTTTAAAACCCCAAAAACCATTGTCTTTGGAGAGCTACCAAAAACCTCTACAGGGAAAATACAAAAATTCATTTTACGTCAACGAGCAAACCAATAGTAGTCATGCTTCCCTTCCATCACTGCTATTTTTGGGCTGGCTTATCACCAGCCCTTTTTTTATAATAATCTTAGGGGTCATTACTCGTTCGTATATAAAAGCCCCCAACAACAGCGTTTATTTAAACACAGGTGATTAATGTTTTTACAGCAAAAACTGTCCCGTACTTTCTTTACTGCAATCGCCTCTATTTTGCTCGTGTTACTTATTGGTATCTATTGGTATTCAGTACCGTTAATTAATAAAGAAGTTTACCAAATTGAAAGAAATGCTAGCCGTTTAGTGCTAAATAACGTCTTTGAGTTAGCAAGTAGAATGCAGCTAGACCTAAAGCCTCGCAAAGAAGAAGTGGTTCATAGCTTACGCCAAATTATCAAAAATAGTGTGATAGCCAAAACCGGTTATCTTTTCATTTTTGATGAACAGGGCAATATGCTATTTCACCCCAACCCTAATATAAATGGCACCAACGCCTTACAACTTAAAGATCCACAAACAGGAAAACCCATTTTACAAGAGCTTATTGCCGTTGCCGATACAGGAAAAGAACTTGAATATAAATGGGACAAACCCAGTGACGCCAATAACTATGTTTATAGTAAATTATCATTAGTACGACATTTACCCGAGTTAGGTTGGTATATTTGCTCCTCTGTCTACATCGATGAATTACAAAGCAGCGGTAAACTGCTTAGCCAACGAATTTTAACTATTGGTTTTATTACCTTTATGGGGGCTATTTTCTTAGCCTTGGTATTTTCTTATTGGATTACTAAGCCCATCAATGCCCTTGCCTTGGTTGCCAAAAAAGTTAGCCGAGGTGATTTAACCGCGACGAGTGGAATATCGCGTACCGATGAATTGGGAGTTTTAGGTAAAGCATTTGACGATATGGTAAACCAAATGCGTGAAAACATTGAGATGCTCGATTTAAAAGTAGCTTCTCGCACACAAACCTTAGCCACAACCAATGCCCAATTACAGCAGGCAATGAATGAGAGTCAGCAAGCACAGCAGCAATTGGCGCAAGTGCAACACATCAATGCCGTTGGACAGCTTGCAGGTGGTTTGGCGCATGACTTTAACAATATACTTACCATTATTTTGGGTAACTTACTGGCAGCGCAGCAAGATAACGAGCATAACAGACAATTATTATCACGTTTAACCCCAGCAATAAAAGCGTCTCGTAAAGGCAGTGATATTACCAATCGCTTATTGGCTTTTTCACGTCGACAATCACTATTACCCTGCAAAGTGAATATTACCGAGTTAATTGATGAAACGATTGAATTATTAACAGGCTCATTACCCAGTACAATCACCATTAACACTGACTTTTCCACGAGAAAATTACAAACCTATGTAGACGCTAGTCAATTAGAAAATTGTTTCATTAATTTAGTGTTAAATGCAAAAGATGCTATGCCAAGTGGCGGCGTTATTACCATCATAATCAACGAGAGAAGCGTAACTAGCAGCTTACAATTTGATGAAGAAGTGACATTAGGTGACTATGTTGAAATTACCATACGAGATGAAGGTAGCGGCTTTTCTGAGCAAGCGATAAACAAAGCATTTGAACCCTTTTTTACCACCAAGGCGACTCATCAAGGCTCAGGCCTAGGCTTAAGCATGGTGTTTGGCTTTATCAAACAATCGCAAGGTTATATTCACATTGCTAACCAAGAAAGTGGAGGTGCAAAGATATCAATTTTACTGCCTTTACTAAATTACGATAATGAAAACATAGCCGCAAAAACGCCTCAACCAAAGTGTGAAATACCAGCAACAAAGGCAACTTTTGAGAATAAACTCATTTTATTAGTCGAGGATGAACATGATGTTCGCGCGATTATCCGAGAGCAATTAATTTCTTTTGGTTTGAATGTAATTGAGGCAAATGATAGTGATGAAGCCGAGCAACTTATCGATACTATTAACGACTTATATGGTATGGTTTCAGATATCAGTATGCCGGGTGATAAAGACGGTTTTGAACTTGCTACATTGTTGAAACGCCGCTCCCCTCATTGCAAAATTGTGCTTATGAGTGGCTACTTTCAACACCACAATGAGCTAAACAAAGATACGGCTGTTTTACTTAAAAAACCTTTTGCGGCAAGCAAACTATATCAAGCATTACAATAAAATATTCGAGATGGTAGCACCTGTGAAAAGCAAACCTTTAATTTATGTCATTGATGATGAAGTTGATATAGCTAACTTAGTTTGCCAAGAGCTTGAACGATACAACTTTGACACGCAAACATTCACTACTGGTGAGCAGGCTCTATCAGCGATAAAAAAACAATTACCAGCCCTTTGTATTATTGACTTGGGTTTGCCCGATATGGATGGTTTATCATTAGTACAAGAATTGTTTAACGATAAAAAAATTGGCGTTATTATTTTATCAGGCCGCAATAGCCTGCCTGATAAAGTGCTAGGCTTAGAATTAGGCGCTGATGATTATATTGGCAAACCCTTCGATCCCCGCGAGTTGGTTGCTAGAGTTAAAAGTACTATCCGCCGACTAATAGTCAGCGAAGAGCCAACCACACTACTTCAAACAGCAAGCTTTGGTGACTGGACTTTTGAGCAATCAACTCTGACGTTAGCCAACCACAAAGGCGATAGTTTTATGTTAAGCGCCGCAGAAGCTGAAATACTAAATATATTGCTTAATGCTCCCAGACAAATATTATCAAGAGAGCGATTACTCAGCGAAGATGCAACCTCTTTTGATCGCAGTATTGATGTCAGAATGTCGAGATTAAGAAAAAAAATAGAACAGGATCACAAGAATCCAAAAATTATCAAAACCGTTTATGGTGCCGGCTATATTTTTACGTTAGAAGTTAACTGGCAATAACGGATATGACCACCTTAAACTAAATAACCTGAGCTCGGTTAAATATTTCTCTAGCAGCTATTTTTACTAACTTCTGCGTTAAATTCACTTGCAATAGACCCGCTATTGACGCGTAAATTTGCCTTGAATTAAGTAAAACTATCAAGCTAGAGATGTTGTTAGTATTTAAGTTATATATTTCAATAAATTAAATATCTCTTAAACCGAGTTCAGGTTAAATATTTCTTAGGTCGGGCTCAGGGTAAATAACTCATCTGATACAGTTACAATCAAGCAGAGCGATTTACCCATTTTCGATTAAATACTGGTTCGGCGATATTGACGATATTCTGCTTGCCAAAAATTGCGCTCAATTTTAGCCTTTAACTCTTCATCTGATATCACCAGTGCGAGTTTTTCATCAAAAGCGACTTTAGCAATCGCAAACGCTATATCTTTACTGAGCTGCGCTATGCCTGTTAAAGGTGGCAACAACTCACCTTCACCGGTATTCGCTAAAGGTGATGCTGCAGCAAGTGTTTCACTGGCAACTTGTAACATTTTATCGGTGATACGATTAATATTTGCCGAAATAACCCCAAGACCAATACCAGGAAAAATATAGCTATTGTTACATTGGGCGATTGGAAGCACTTTTCCTTGGTATTCAACCGCGTCAAATGGGCTGCCTGTTGCCATAATCACTTTGCCTTCGGTCCAATTAATCACTTGGGTAGGCGTTGCTTCTACTTGTCTTGAAGGATTACTTAGTGGAAAGACAATAGGCAGATCACAATGCTGTTTCATGGCTTTAATGACTTCTTCGCTAAATAAACCAGCTTGACCAGAAACCCCAATTAACACATCAGGCTTAGCGCCATGCATTACTTCTAGAAGCGATGCATATTCGCCTTGAATTTGCCACTGAGCCAGCGCTTGCTTGCTTTGTACCAATTTTTGCTGGAAGTCTCTTAAATCTGTCATACCTTGGGTAAGCAGGCCAAAACGATCAACCATAAAAACTTGACTGCGCGCTTGTAAGGGTGAAATACCCTCGCTAATCATTTGGGTAATAATCTGTTCAGCAATACCACAGCCAGCAGAGCCAGCACCAACAAAGGCAACTTTAAGTTGTGATAATTTCACATTTTTACTACGACAAGCGGCCAATAACGTACCAACCGTTACCGATGCTGTACCTTGAATATCATCATTAAAACAACATATTTGATCACGATAGCGGTTTAAAAGTGGCATCGCATTTGGCTGAGCAAAATCTTCAAACTGCAGCATAACATGTGGCCAACGACGCTTAATGGCATTGATAAATAGCTCTAAAAACTCATCGTACTCAGCTTGACCAATACGCTTATGGCGTGCCCCCATGTACATAGGATCATCAAGCAGTTTTTGATTATTTGTCCCCACATCCAACATAACAGGCAAAGTGTAAGCTGGGCTAATACCACCACAAGCAGTATATAAAGATAGCTTACCAATTGGGATACCCATGCCACCAATACCTTGATCACCAAGACCAAGAATACGTTCACCATCTGTTACCACGATAACTTTTACTTTATTTTTAGTGGCGTTTCGTAAAATATCATCGATTTGGTATCTATCATCATAAGAGATAAATAACCCTCGCGAACTACGGTAAATATCAGAAAATTGCTCACATGCATCACCTACCGTAGGCGTATAAATAATAGGCATCATTTCAGCTAAATGGCTTTGCACTAATTTAAAAAATAACGTTTCATTATTATCGTGAATGGCACGTAAATATATGTGCTTATTAATATTATTATGAAAACTGCTATATTGACGATAAGCTCGCTCTACTTGCTCATCAATGCTCTCAAACCGCGGCGGTAACAAGCCCGTTAAATTAAAACTGATACGCTCTTGCTCATCAAAAGCACTGCCTTTATTCAGTAAGGGCGTTTCTAGTAAAGTCGGTCCGGCGTACGGAATATATAAAGGGCGCTTGTTTTGGGTCATGGGTTTCTGCTATTTTTGGTTAATTGGTATTACCAATGTGAATAATGAAAATACACGTGATTTATAGGTGCTAGAGTATAGATTAAAATTGCAGCGCAGCAAAGGGTTTCAAAGCATAATTACCAAAAACTCTTTTGTAAAATATAATAACTCAAAGCGACTAATGAGCTTTTTTTAATGTAAAGACTAGCTGAGTTTTCTCCTTTAAAAAGATAGTATTATTCTCTCTTTTTAAGGTAAATAATTAAGCAGCCCAATACTCTTTGCGCAAACCTTTCAACACTAGGCTTTAGTAACCTTTGCCTAAATTTAATTATCTTAAGTACTTGATAAGCAGTAAATGGGGTCGACAAGACTGAATAATGCATTGTCTAGTTAATCGCCTTAAAAACTATTGTAACTAGGCTGCTATAGAGGCAAACTATTTGATATTTATAAACTATTTAATCAAAAGCTCTGCTCCTAGCCAATGGAGTCGGAAAAAAAACCGATATTTTCTCAATATTTTGTATGGGATTCTTGGCGAGGACGCAAATAGAAAATAATACTGATACTGTGTCGATATTCTAATTAAGGAGAGAGAAATCAATGAGCACCAAGCGCAAATCGTTACTTTTTATCGTTGCCTTTATTTTCTTGGTGGCATTTTACTTTGCTGGTGCTTGGTTGGGATGGTATGGCAATAAACAAAATTTAAGGTCGATAACAGAAGTAGCAAATCCCCAACAAGCCATTAGCAGTGAAAAGCAAAAACAAGCAATAGCCAAAATTGCTGGCGATACCCATAAACAAGTGCTCTTTGGTGACCTTCATGTACATACCACTTTTTCTATGGATGCCTTTCAAAATAGTCTCCCCATTATGCAAGGAGAAGGTGTACATCCTCCTGCCGATGCCTGTAATTTTGCACGATTTTGCTCCGCGTTAGATTTTTACTCCATTAATGATCATGCGGAAAGTTTAACGCAGGAGCGTTGGCAACAAACGAAGCAAAGTATTCAACAATGTAATGCGGTTGCTGGCAACAGCGATAATCCTGATATGGTGGCTTTTCTCGGTTGGGAATGGACGCAAATAGGCAAAACAGCCGAAAGCCACTTTGGACATAAGAATGTGGTATTACGAGACTTTGCTGATGACTTAGTACCAACACGGCCAATCTCCGCCAAAGGACAAGCATTTGATGCTATGCGCAGTGCAAAAGTGGGCGCGTTAAAAATTGCCGGACCGCTACTCGACTTTGAAAATCGTCAGGAATTTTACGATATTGATAAGTTTGTTCGCGATACTCAAGCAGCAGATATATGTCCAGACAACGTTCATGTTAAAGACTTACCTTTAAACTGCTTGGAAAGAGCAGCAACACCCGCACAATTATTTGAAAAACTAAGTCAATGGGATATGCCTGCCATTGTGATTCCACACGGTACTGCATGGGGCAATACTGCACCCGCAGGCAGTGATTGGCAAAAGCAATTGAGTCAAGGCAACCATGATGCTAAGTATCAAACGGCAATTGAAATATTTTCTGGTCATGGTAATTCAGAAGAATATCGCCCATGGCGAGGACAATTAATCACCGCTGCCGGTGAAATCTATTGTCCTGAGCCAAGTGACGATTATATTCCTGAATGTTGGCAGGCAGGTAAAATTATTGAAAAACGCTGCTTGGCAGAAAGCGAATCGCCACAAGAATGTGCTTTACGTGCCGAAACTGCGCGTAATAATGTCTTAATTGCCGGTAAACAAGGTTTTAAAACCATTCCTGGCTCTACTGCAGAAGAATGGCAAGATGCTGGTCAATGTAAGGATTGCTATTTACCCACCTACAACCATAGACCCGGCATGAGTGCTCAAGCTGCTTTAGCAATACGTAATTTTAATCAAGGCGAAGGCGAAGCTGAACGCTTTAAATTTGGCTTTATTGGCTCAAGTGATAATCATAGTGCAAAAGCAGGCACAGGCTATAAAGAGCTAAATCGTTTCGGCTTTACTGATACTCACGGACCACGCTCTACTTGGTTATACAATAAAATGCGCGGTAAAAAAGCGGCCGTTGCCGAGTCTGTACCGCTGCAAAGCAAGGGCCATAGCCGCGGCTCAAATAAAGAAAGATCTAATTCATTTATGTTCACCGGCGGCTTAGCTGGCGTTCACTCTCAGGGGCGTGATCGTCAAGCAATATGGGACGCGATCAAGCGCAATGAGGTTTATAGCACCAGCGGCCCTCGCATTATGCTGTGGTTTGAGTTACTCAATGGGCCTGATGATGGGCACAATCAAGGTATTTACCCCATGGGTCAGTCATTAGCGATGAACAAGCAGCCCACCTTTAGAGTAAAGGCATTGGGTGCATTCAAGCAAAAGCCCGGTTGTCCAGAATTTACCTTAGACTCGTTAGGCCAAAACGAGCTTGAGCGACTTTGCAAAGGAGAATGTTACAACCCTTCAGACCAAAGGCACCCGATAGTTCGCATTGAAATAGTGAAAATTACCCCGCAAAACTCCCCAGACGAATCATTAGATTCAGTCATCCACGATGTATGGAAAAGCTTTGATTGTCCTGCTGATGGCTATGGTTGCACAGTCGAGTTTAGTGATGCCGATTTTTCTTCAGCAAAGCGTGATTCTCTGTACTATGCCCGCGCAATTCAGCAGGCAACCCCTACCATTAATGGCGGCACATTGCAGTGTCAATATGATGAGCAAGGTCAATGTGTCAAGGTAAACGCTTGTTACGTAGATGATCGCACTAATGCTGATGATAACTGCTTAGCCGATAGTGAACACAGAGCTTGGTCTTCGCCTGTTTTCATCGATCACACAAGTATTTAATAACAAGAAACATAATCCCTAAAACAAGTTAAGTGATTTATTATGAACTTATTGACAAAAACAGGCTTGCTCATTGCAGCCTTAATGCTGATAACGATTGCATTTACTGGCTCAAATAGGCTGCAAATACTATTGTATCGTGTCATGCCGGTTAGCGAGTCAGTGGTTAAGCAATATGAGCTACCAGCAAGAACTGATTGGCGACCAATTGGCGAAAAACAAATATCTTCAAATAAAAACCCTAATGCCCGACAAGTTACCATAGGTCGAGCTTTGCATACCGATACTCACGGCTCAGATGAGATTTCTACCGTTATTGCACCAACCTTTGAAGTTGACTGGACCACAGAAAAAGACATGTTTATCACCGAAGGTCCCGTATTTGATAGCGCTGGCAATATTTATTTCTGCCCTATATTAAATGGAAGTGATGCCTTATTGGTTTCTATTGAACCCAATAAAGGTCAGCGTCGTTGGGCGATTGAAGGTTTTAGCTGGGGGTGTGGCACACCTTATGTGGTTATCGATCCAGAGACAGGTGAGGATATCTTATACTTGGGCACTTATGATCGCGCCATGGCTGTTACCACCAGTGGTGAAATCATTTGGGATGTGCCAACGGGCTTACCTAAATTAAACCGTGATGTACTTGAGCCAAACAAGCATAGCTTTGGCATGAATTACTTGGCTAAGTATGATGCAGTTATTGCTTCTATGGGCGATGGCTCTGTTTATGTACTTGATAGAAAAACAGGCAAGGCTTTGTTAGATAAACCTTTTGTTATGCCCGGAGCGAAAGCGCCAGTAAATAATTTCTCATTACCAGAAGCTGTTGCTAAAGCGGCCAATCAAGATAGTATCCACATGTTTGGCGGCGTTGACCAAGACCAAGATGTACTGTCAGCCGTGTTGCACGGCGCAGCAGGAGAAAAACAAAAAGTAACCAACTTCTTCTCTATTGACAGCAACTCAGGACGCATTTGGATAGCGGCAACTTTACCCGATGAAGCGGATGGCAATATTGATGGTTGGTCTGAATCCGCAGCTCTTTATGGCTTAGATCTGTTAAAAACAGAGCAAGGTTACCAGTTTAACATTAACTCTGTTACTGAAGTGCCTGGTGGAACGGCTTCAACACCAACGGTAAGTGCCGATGGTAAGCGTATCTATATTGCCAATGCCTTTGACACCGTTTATGCCGTTAACGCCAGTAATGGCGAGGTAATATGGTCAATTGCTGTTGGTAACAAGGTAACAGGCTCATTGGTAGTTGCTGCCGACAATAATGAAGTTTATGCCAATACCAAAACGGACATTGTTAAGTTGTTTGACCGTGGTGACCATGCTGAAAAAGCTTGGGTGGCCAAACTGGATATGTTTGATCCCGGTTTATTTCAAACCAATTTTAATGCCTTAGGTGCTGAAGTAGGCGCTAATGGTATCGCCTTTACTGCCACAGTGGGTATGCTAGTCGGTAAAATGAAGTTTCCATTTAAAGTGGGGGCAGGTTTTATTGACCGGAAAACTGGCGAGATAAAATATTTTGTTGAGGGCGGAGAAGATTCCGTTTCATCAACCGTTACGGGCCCAGATGGTGCTATTTATATTGGTAACTCTCCCCTAAGACGTGTACTTGCTAGGGTAATTTTAGGCAAAGAAAATAGCCCTCAACCCGTTATGGGCGGCGTCACTAAATACAAAGCGATACATAATGAGCTGATAGTTCGCGATGCTTTATGGGCTGCCGCAGGACGAGCAGAAAATGCCGCAACATTAGATAATGCCGATGTTGTTGAGCAAGACATTTTCCAGATAAGGCAATTACTTGAACAGGTGCAACGTACCTTGCCTGTAGCAGTGGCTGAAGGGGTAATGGACGACAGCTTTGCCCAAGAAATCACACAAGAAGTTGCGCAATTATTGCTGACCATTAGCCCAGAAAAACAGGTTTTACTTAACAGTGCAAGTAAGCTAGCGCAACTAAGTGATCGTATTTAGTCGCTGATACGGTTTTCTCTATAGCCACTTTATCCTTGATATTAGTGGCCATCACCTCTTTTTATAAAGCACAATTCCCTTTATAGCAGACTGAATGCCAAGCTAGGGGTTTTTCTTTTTATATTGCGTAGGCGTCATGGCTGTCGCTTTTTTGAAAGCATCATAAAATGATGATTTTGAGCGAAATCCTGCTTCAAAAGCTAACTCGACTATTGGCATATTTTTCGTTTTTTCACCGGTTAATAATTCTTTTGCATATTGAACACGGTAGTCGTTAACAAAGCTATAGAAATTCTGATTGAGTTGGCCATTGAGCACCTCAGATAACTGATGTTGTGGAATATCAGCTTGTTCAGCTAAGTCACTTAAGGTTAATTCGCACTCTAGGTACAGCTGTTTCTCTTTCATGATATTCATTACATGAATTCGATATTCTTGCGCATCTTCAAGACTTAACCCCGAACGTTTGTATTTTTCTTTTTCTAAATCACATTCTTGGCCTGTACCCTTGTCATCAAGAGGTAAGCTCTCAGTACCTACTGGTTTATTGGCCGGCTCAGTTACAGCAGTGGCAGTGGGCTGTTCATTTTCTTCGCGGCTTTTCTTGCCGTGAATAATATTAGGCTGACGCAAAGATACCCAAGCAATAATCTGAATAATCACCACTATGGTCAAATGTGGATAAAAATTGACTGGGTCACTAGGCGTTGTTATCAATATTGGAATACGATTAAAAATTAAGAAAATGGCTAAATAACACATTAATGCCATGGTTAAATTACGCAACCAATTAAGATCTTTTTCTTCTAAAGAGGAATAGTGACTCTTAAGCTTTACTCTATTGCGCTTAATAACAAAGAATAACAACATACAATATATGCCCACATGAAGCATATGAAAAGTGCCTTGCAAGGCGTTTTTCATCCATAAATCCCAAATTGCCGGCAAGAACAAATGCGTTGTATCAATTTCTGTAATACTGAGTTCTTTGTACCAAATGTATTTTAAAATATCGGTTTGTTCTGTAAATGATATGGTGGCAAAAAGTATCGCTGGAATAACGGCTATTGCCGCAGGTAAAAAATGCAATAACTGAATCTTGCTAAATTTTTCTTGCGTTAAAGATAAACCGTAAAAATACAATAACGGGCCAATAAGGTAATCTAACGGTAAATGGGCAAGTGCCAGAGTTGGCGAGGTTAAAAAATAGTCAAGACGAATAAGCCAATTGTGACCAAGTATCAACATCAAGGCAAATATCATGGTGGCCATGATTAGGTTGGTATAATGTTTAGAGCCTTTTAGTGACAATAAAGCAAAGAGTAAACTTGCCCCTTGAAAAATACCAATGCCATAAAGAATATCAATAAAAGTCATGAAGTAATAAGCAGTATTGTCATTATTATATTTACGCTTATCATAACTGATAGATTACATTTTAACAGCTCAATTCAAGCTAATTTTGTTAAAAAATGATAAGCAAGTTCTCAAAATAGCTTATCTTTGTCCGCTCCGTTTGGATAGGACACACTATGACTATTTTTGTTATATAATTTTTATTAATAACAGCAGTTTAGTTGGAATTACAGAAGTATTATGTTGAGGTATTATGCTCTTAAAAAATAGACAAGATTTTTCTGATAAATACTTGTGGTTCGGCCTTGCGCTTGGTGCTATTGGTTTTCTATTTACCCTAGTGTGGGATGTCTTAGCATTCAATAATGCCTCAGAGCCTGAACCTTCATTAATTGCTACTGTTAATAATATATCTATTGATAAGTCAAATTACCTTAATCAACTCAATGCACTAGCTGAAGATAAGCGCAACGAACTAAGCAATCAAGATGCCGAGCGGGTACTATCCAGAATCATTGAGGAAGAGTTGTTGGTACAAAGAGGCCTGGAGGTAAGATTAGCAGAAACTGATCGTCAAACTCGAACCGCTATTGTGAGCTCAATGATCAGCATGATTACCGCTGATGCAAAAAGTTATCAACCCAATGAGCAAGAACTCAAGGCTTTTTATCAACAGTATCAAAATCATTTTAAGCATAATGCGCGTTTTGCTATACAAAAACTCAATATAACCAGCACCAATGCTATGGAAGACGCCAAAGTTATTGCTGAGCAACTAGGCGCAGGTATTGCCATAGAGCAGTTACTAAATGAGCAGGTACAATATGATCGCTATGTACCGAATTCCCTCTTACCCCTAAATAAACTCGTGCAATATTTAGGACCAACACTCGCCCATGAGATAACCACTAAGCCACTTGACCATGTACAAATACATAACTCGCCTCAGCAAGGTGTTAGTGTTTACGTGCTTAGCGCAAAAGAACGAGGGCAACTACGACCATTTGCCGAAGTTAAAAAATTAGTTTCTGTAGCATTTGTGAAAGAAAGAGCCGATCAGGCACTTAGGGACTATTTGGTCTGGTTAAACAAAAGAGCCGATGTTGAAATATTCACCAAGGCCAAGGTGATTACCCCTTGATCACACTAATGACAAAACTTTTAACCAAGCAGCAGTGGCTCGAAAAAAATTTTATTGGCATGTGTTGGCAAGTTAAATACCTACACATAATTACCTTGACGCTTAGTCTGCTCATTTTAGGAATACCGAAGGCGTATGCTCATGATAGAAGCGAATCCTTCTCAAAGTGGTTATGGCAAGATAATGGTGATTTGACCGTTTCATTAAGTGTGCTTGCGAGAGAAGCAACACCCTTAGTACCAAGCTCTCGCTCGAATAGCCATCAAGCATTAAGCACCGCTTTAGTTAAGCACTTTGCGGATAATGTCAGTGTTTTCAGTAGCCAAGACTTGAGTACTAATACAGAACATACTCAGGTTACTTGTACTTTAGCAGCTAAGCCTCAGTCTATAAATGCTCAGCAAGGCTACCTTCGCCTTGAGGCTAATTTTCAATGCCCTAAAAATACTAAATCTATTACAATGAACATCGGCTTGTTTCAACAACAGGCGAAGAACCACGTTCACTATGCCATGTTTAGCAAGGCAAGTAATGGCGAACAGGCGGAGTACTTTTTCTCACAAAATGTGAGTAGTCACAACATAGATCTTAGCGTGCAATCTTTGCAGCAAACATCAACAACGTTAAAGCAAGTGGTTATATCTCATATAGAACTGGGTATTGAACATATCGTCTTTGGTTTTGATCACTTGCTATTTTTATTCGGTATTTTGTTAGTAGCACGTTCATTAGTTGAGTTGGCTTGGTTGGTAACAGGTTTTACTATAGGTCACAGCATTAGCTTAGCGTTTGCCGTATTAGGCTATGTCAGCCCCAACATCTTGTTGGTGGAAGCCTTCATCGGTTTTAGTATCTTTATATTGGCCTGTGAAGTTATGCTAAGGCACAACAATAGCGGCGCTATTTTATCGTTTGTACTCCTAGCTCCCATTTTGATTGCCTTAATAAAAATACTCTCGGGAGAACAACTGAGCTTCGCCCTTGGATTAGGATTTATGGCAATATTTTCCTATAGTTACCTTAACTTGTCTCATCGACAAGAAAAAATGAATTACCGCATAAAAGCCTTATTAACCTCACTGTTTGGTGTAGTGCACGGCTTTGGTTTTGCCAGTAGTTTTCTCAGCATGGGCTATAGTGGCGATAATCTTTTTTGGAAGCTAGTAACCTTTAACATTGGCGTTGAGGTAGGGCAGATTTTTATTTTGTTGCTTAGTATTGTCGTTTTTACCTTGTTCAAGAAAGTATTTAAGGAAAGTTATATTAAGCAAACCGCTAATATCATGGTGATGACATTAGCGTCTATGGGGATGTTTTGGTTTTTGACCAGGTTAGCGTAAATGCTATTACTTGCTATTTTTCTATACCTCTCTAAGATCTTTACGCAATATCTTACCAACATTCGATTTTGGTAAGGATTGCCTAAATTCAACCATCTTAGGCACTTTATAAGCGGTAAGGTGGGCTCGACAATGCTCAATAACATCGTTTTCAGATAAATCATCATTGGCTTTGACAGCAAATAATTTTACTATTTCACCGCTGACTTCATGGGGAACCCCAATGGCAGCAACTTCAACAACATTATCCAGTGAGGCAACTATGTCTTCTATCTCATTGGGGTAAACATTAAAACCTGAGACTAAAATCATATCTTTTTTACGATCAACAATTTTGAAAAAGCCCTTGTCATCAACACTGGCAATATCTCCCGTTGATAACCAACCTTCACTATCAATAACTTCTGCTGTTGCTTCTGGCCTATTGAAATATCCTTTCATCACTTGAGGGCCGCGCACTTGCATTTCACCTGCTGCTGAGCCGTTAACTTGCTCGCCATTTTCGTCAACTAATCTAATTTCTGTCGACGGCAATGGCAAACCTATACTGCCAGTATAGGCATCAATATTGTGAGGGTTACACGTCACTACAGGGGAGCACTCTGTTAAGCCGTAGCCTTCAAGTAAAACGGTATTGGTGCTTTTGAACCAACGTTCGGCGACCACTCGCTGAATTGCCATACCACCGCCAAGACCAAATTTTAGCTGAGAAAAATCTAATTTGTGAAACGCGTCTTGATTAAGTAATGCGTTAAATAAGGTATTTACCCCAGTTATCGCCGTGAAGTTGACTCGGCTCAACTCTTTAATAAAACCATCAATATCTCTTGGGTCTGTGATCAACACGTTAGTACAGCCATATTTTACAAACGCGAGGCAATTAGCCACTAAAGCGAAGATATGGTACAGCGGCAATGCTGTTACCACCACTTCCTTATCTGAGGTAATGAGCGGATCTAAAAATGCAGATATTTGCTCAAGGTTTGCAACGATATTTTGCTGCGTTAACATCGCTCCTTTCGCAACACCAGTAGTGCCACCGGTATACTGTAAAAAGGCGAGGTCTTGCGGTGAAACTGTCGGCCTTTTGTAATCCAAAGACGCCCCTTGCTTTATCGCATTGGTAAAACATACCGTGTTTGGAATTGAAAATTGTGGCACTATTTTCTTTACATGCTTAACGGCAAAGTTTATCAACCATTTTTTAGGTAACGACTGCATATCACCAAGTTTGGTCAGAAAAACCTGTTTTACACCGGTTTCAGCGGCAACACTTTCAAAAGTAGCTGCAAAATTCTCTATGATAATAATTGCTTTGGCGCCTGCATCATTTAATTGATGCTTCAACTCTCTTGGTGTGTATTGTGGATTAACATTAACCACCACTAAGCCTGC
Source organism: Colwellia sp. (assembly GCA_026196955.1). Taxonomy (GTDB): domain Bacteria; phylum Pseudomonadota; class Gammaproteobacteria; order Enterobacterales; family Alteromonadaceae; genus Colwellia. The sequence goes on from JAPHTO010000021.1 coordinate 35,129, forward strand.
ACGTAAAATCGCCATCATAGCGACAGGGTATTGCAATAAATTAGGCATCATGATCGCAACAGCATCACCTTGCTTTAACCCTGAATGTTGTAAATATGCGGCAAAATGTCTCGATTGAATATCTAACTGCTTAAAAGTCAGCGATTGCCCCATATTCTTAAAGGCGGTGTTATTTTCAAACTTAGCAAAGGTTTGTTCAAATAACGCTAACAAGGTTGGCGCTTCCGAGGTATCTATTTCATGATTGATATTTTCTGGGTAGCTTTTTAACCAAATCTTTTCCATGGTATTTTCTCTACTGCTATTGTTTTTAAGAACAAATCAATTGAATAAGTACAATTACCCATCATTTAATTTGAAGGCATTGCCATTAACGAATGAACAAGCGATAAAAGAGTTTATGAATAAATCGGTTATAAGGAGGAAAGATCATTTTTGCGCTATTAAAGCGACCAATTTTATGAACGCCTTTTGCCTTTGAGAAAGTTAAAAAGCCTTCATGTCCGTGGTAACACCCCATACCCGAATGCCCTACGCCGCCAAAAGGCATATCATCTTGCGCAAGATGAGTCATGGTGTTGTTAATACACACGCCTCCCGAATGGGTGTTATAGACAATTTTCTCTTGAATCTTTTTATTTAAACTAAAAATATACAGTGCCAAAGGTCGAGGTCGTTCGTTGATATAATCGATCGCTTCTTCTAGCTTGTCATAACCAATTATAGGCAGAATAGGTCCAAACAATTCTTCTTGCATAACACGCATATCATCTTTGATGTTATCAATAAGGATTGGCGCCATTTTTCTTGGTTGCGCTGTATTTTGACTAATGCTGCTGATGTTAACTAATGAAGCACCTTTTTCTTCAGCTTCGTTTATCAACTCTTGCAAACGCTGATATTGCTGGTTATTAATAATTGAAGAGTAATCTTGCGATTCACTAAAATTTGGATACATACGGAAAAAGGCTTCCGCATAAGCTTCGATAAAGGCTTCTTTTTTATCATTAGGGCAAAATATATAATCTGGCGCAACACAAGTTTGCCCCGCATTGAATGATTTGCCAAAACAAATACGTTCAGCGGCCAGCTTAATATCAATGTCTTCACTGATAATAACAGGAGATTTCCCTCCTAACTCCAACGTAACAGGTGTAAGGTTTTTTGCCGCCGCAGCCATAATCAAACGGCCAACAGCTGTTGAGCCGGTAAAAAATAAATGATCAAAAGGAAGTGATGAAAATTCAGAAGAAATAGCGACTTCCCCTGTAATTACAGCCACTTGCTTTTCATCAAACACCTCAGCCAATATGCTTGTTAAACATTGATTAAAAGAAGGAGTAAACTCAGACAATTTGATCATTGCCCTATTACCCGCAGACAAAGCACCAACTAAGGGTCCTAAACTTAAAAATAAAGGGTAATTCCACGGGACAACAATACCCACCACACCCAAGGGTTGATAAATAACTTGATTGCTAGCAGGCTCAAATAATATACCGACTTTACGCTTGTTTGGCTTAGCCCATTGCTCAATATGTTGAATCGTTGATTTAATGCCCTCAACAAAAGTTAATAGCTCTGCAATGCGTGTTTCATCATGGCATCGATGACCAAAATCAGCACTTAAGGCTTCAATAATATCTTGCTGATTTGCTATGATCGCTTGTTTAAGTTTTTTCAACTGAGCAATTCTTGCTGAAACCTTAGGGTAAGGCTGTTCTGAAAACGCTCGTTTTTGCATAGAAAATACTAATTTCATTTTTGCAATTTCATTAACTTCCAAATCAGGTGATAGACTTGCTTGTGCTTGAATACTCATGTGACAATTCTCTACTTTTAATATTTTAATAGGTTTACTTTTCAATGATATCAACCATTTTTTTGAGGATATGACTTAAACTTAAAAGCACCTGCTTTTCAGCGGAAATATCACCTTCGATAGAAACAAACATACTATTGAGTTGTTGTGCCTTATCTTGGCTTAAACTGCCTTCTGCAACAGCCAAAGTAATGTTTGATTTACCTTGTTTTAGTAAGCTCGAAATTTGTTTAATATCTGCAGCCACTGCTCTTGGGTGGCTAGAAATAAGGTTTGCCGTATTTTCAGCACGATTAGCCGCGGCCCATAACGAGTCTCGAACAAAAAGATCATAACGAATCGGCTTGAATTTAGTCACACCACCTTTAGGTTTGGCAGGGCTTTTATCATTACCTAAAATGGCACGGCCAATAACACGCCTTAACGGGGAATTACCCACATAAATGGCGCCATCAGGAGCACCCACCATAGTATTTACTGAATCTTCACTACCATCAGCAAAATATTTGATCTCGCCTGTTTCTCGGTCGATAAAACCAGCACCCAGTTTTAGAGGAAATTTCATGTTGCCAGCAATAACGCCTGCTGCGCCGGTGAAGATAAGGCCATTAGCCCCTATTTCAGCGCCAAGTGATTTGAAGTTTTGCTGCAAAATACCCGTGTCATACATATCCATTTTGGTCGCCCATATCTTCTCAGCATGGTCACCGCGGTCGATAACTTTGACGATTTGCTCACGAATATTGGCATATATCTCACCATTATCGCTCGAGACAACAAGTGAGCCATTGACTTTGGCCCCTAAGTTCAACTTCCAAATTTGTTTTGCCGTTGATGCATCTACCGCATAAATTGAATCAAAAGCGTCACCAACATAAATGCGTTTTCCATCAGCGCTAATTGCTGGTGTCGACGAAGTACCGCCGTTCACTTTAAACACATTTTGAATTTCTGCAGTTATTTGCCCATCTTTTGAGACGAGATCAATTCCGTATAACCCGCCCCAATCTGACCAGCCATCTTTAACACCATCATCTTCGTCCATCAAAGATGCTGCAATCCATAATCGGCCAGTATTCTGGTCGATTGAAAAGAAGTTAGTTACCTTTTGAAGTTCGCCCGCTGCACTATGAAGTACCATAGCGGTGGGGCTTTCACCTTCACTGACCAAGTTTTCACTGTACATATGCGCAATGTCAGCATCAGCTTTTGCTAGGATTTTTTTCGGCAGTGAAAAATTACTGACCGGTACCTTGTCGCCTGGTAAAACAAAGGGCTCTTTTAGTAATTGCTTACCTGTTTTGCGATCAAGTACATATAGCGAGCCATCGCCCATAACCGCAACGAGTGCATCTAGTTGACTATGATAGTTCACGCCAAAGCTATGCTGTTTTGCAACAAGCTTGCCTTTAACAACACTTGGTAGACCTGTGGGTAAATCCCAGAGTATTGTACCGTCAGTTTTTAAAGCAATAGCGCGATCATAAGTGGCAACGTAAACGGTTTCTTCTTTCGTTATTGGGTCACTGTAAATAAAAGGTGCACCGCAGCCTGCGCCAAATCCTGGAAGCACCCAGCGACGTTCACCTTTACTCGGCTCTAAAGACACCATAATGACTTCTTCAGGCGGGAAGATCGGACAAAAATAGAGGTTGCCTTGGCTATCAAATAGCGGCCCTTCCGCGAGAAATAAATTCTCTTCAACAAGCCAATCAAATTCAAACGCTGGCGCCATAGCCAATGCAGCTTCATCACTACCATGTGTATCTGAGTGATAAACGCGAGCAAAATCCATCTGAGTTTCAACGACACCAACATTTCTTGGTCCGACTGGGCGCCACTGGGTTTTTTCTGGAAAATCATAAGGCTTAACGGTTGATTCTGTTGTAAACAGCATTGCCATGACAATGCGGCCTTTATTTGTTGTATTACCCAAAACCAAAAGCGCTATGGCTAGAAGTATAAAAACACTGAAGACTATTTTCACTTTACTCATAAATTACTGTCCTTTGGTTGTCGTTTGATTGCTTTGACTAATGATTACAGCATGTAATCATTAGTTTTTTAGCCAACCACGTGGGTTATTAATATAACTTTGATGAAAACGATTTAGCTCTGCGGCTAATGCTTTTGTTTTATCTACATGCTTTTTCGCTACGTTGTATGATTCACCGCTATCGATATCAAGCTGATAAAGCGCTGGCCACTCACCAAGTGTAGGAATAGATTCTGTTTGTCCTGGCGGCGTATAATTCATCATAGACAAGGCTGAGCCAACCGCTGAATCTGGCTTATCAAGCGGCGCAGGCCATACATAATGGCTATTACTATCAATATATTTCCATTTACCTTTGCGAATGGCTTCTAAGTCAAAATCATGGAAAAAATACAGGGGACGATTTTCAAGCTCCTCAGTGCTTCCTGCAAGCAAAGGTAGCAAACTTTTGCCATCAATAATTCGATCGGTCAATAGTGGAATACCGGCCATTTCAGCAATAGTTGATAGAAAATCAATATGCATTATAGGGGTACTTATGGTGCTATTAGCCTGAACATGCTCTGTTCCCCAAAATACGGTGGGCACTCTAAAACCACCCTCGAAGCTTTGACCTTTACGACCACGTAATTCTCCTGCACTGCCTTGGAACCAAGGACCATTATCGCTAGTAACAATAACTAAGGTATTTTCATCTAGATTGTTATCTTTTAATGCTTGAATTACTTCGCCAACACTCCAGTCAAATTCTGCAACGGCGTCACCATAAGGTCCAGCATCTGATTTACCTTTAAATGCATCAGAAGGAAAGAAAGGTTGATGCGGGTCTTTTTGAGAGAGATAAATAAAGAAAGGCTGGTCATTAGCCTGCTCAATAAAACTTACCGCTTCATCAGTGAATAATTTTGTGTAGTGTGACTGGTCTAAACCGATATCGGTAATTTCTTTCTTTTCACCCCTGAAAAAAGCAACGGGCCAATCGTCATTTGACATATTAAAACCAATAAACTTGTCAAAGCCATATGCTTTCGGGTGATACTCTGGTGCGACACTAAAATCCCCTAAGTGCCACTTACCAAAAGCGGCGGTTTGGTAGCCATTATCTTGTAACATCTCGGCGATGGTATATTCATCAAGCGGTAAGAATTTGGTTAAGTTAGCGCCACCAATATTATCAATCGCACCTAGGTTAGAGGCGAAGCTAGTAACACTGCGACTCACTTTTCTCAAAAAAGAGTCATTTGCCGCGCCCATAGGTTGAATGATGCCAGTGCGCACTGGATATCGCCCCGTCAACAAGCCAGCTCTCGATGGCGAGCAAATTGGTGCACTGGCATAGCCTTGAGTAAAGTTAACGCCCTGTGCAGCAAGCTCGTCTATTTCAGGGGTTTTTATCGCTTTAGTGCCATTAACACCTATATCACCATAGCCCAGATCATCAGCCAAAATTATGATGAAATTAGTTTTACTCTTGCGCTTTTTCTCTGACGTAAACGACTTGTTTTCAACGCTAACTTCAAAGCTTTCTGTGTCTAACCCGTGACTGTTAATCGCAAATAAATTAGCTACAAGTATGATAATAGCCAATAGTGTGATTAAGGGGGTGGAGAATAGCAATAGTGTTCGTTTCTTCATCTCTAATTCGCCTTATCGTTGACAAACACAGACTTAATATTGTCATACGTATCAATGATTTTCTTTTTGATGGCCTTTTTTTTCAGCTCACTTAAACCTTCTTCAATTTGCTCCCACCTAAAAAAAGGAATATCAATTTTGTATCGCGTTGGCTCACTACCGCCTGGCTCAATTAATCCTTCCTGCTGAACACTGTAAATAAATGGCATTAGCGCATGAAAAGCTGGATATAAAGCCCATAGATTCTCGGTACCTATATTGTTCATCTCTTTCGGGTCAACCATAGTATTGTAAATTTGTGGTGCCCAAAGTGAATCAACATGCTGATCCATTACTCCCACATGCTCTCCTTGAAAATAAATTTTAAACTGTCGCCATTTAATCGCCCTAAGATCTTCACCAGAGAATAATAAAACACTTTCACGAGGAGACGCTGCCACCTTGTTCAATAATAAGTCTGTCATATCCATGCCATCTATAGGACGGTCGTCAGGTACATGTTCACTCGCGCCCGCTAAATTCGCCATCGTGGGGAATAGATCTACCATGGCAATCATTTCATTGCTAACTTTGTTAGCTGCCACTTTATTTGGCCATCTTACAATTAACGGTGTGCGAACAGAGCCTTCATGCACTGTGCCCAAATAGCCCCTAAATGGACCTGTATCACCTATCCAAGGATATTCTGCTCTATCTGGACCATTATCACTGGCATAAATAATAATGGTGTTATCACCAATACCGGCTTGTTCAATGGCATCTAATACCTGACCAACACGGTGATCATGCTCAACAATAACATCCGCATATTTCCCATTGCCGGTTTTACCTTCAAAATCAGGGTGAGGAATGGATGGGTGATGAGGTAGTGACCAAGGGATATAAAGGAAGAATGGCTTGTCACTCTCCGCATTAGTTTTGATGAAATCAACCGCTTTTGTCGCTATTTTGTCGTCAATAAGTGGTCTATTTTTGATGTTATATTCTTCTTGTGCCGATGCGCCATCTTTCTCAGTGCCTTGCCACAATTGCGCGGGTTTTAACCCACTGTGTTCATAACCAACTAACTCAGGAAATTTTGAAATATAAGTACTAAAAGGAAAACCCCACCACTGCTGAAAGCCTTGTGCTGTAGGTAAGCGATCTTGGCTGTAGCCTAAATGCCACTTGCCGAACATGGCCGTATTATAGCCACCTTGTGATAACACTTCTGCAATGGTTACTTCCCATGGCGCCATACCCTGTGGAAGACCCGGCACAGGAATCGCTCGTGTCGTACCAGAGCGTATTGGTAGTCTTCCTGTCATGAGTGCAGAGCGCGAAGGCGTACATTCTGATTCCACAGTAAAATTAGTAAAACGTAAACCTTGCTGAGCTAAGGCATCAATATTAGGGGTTGGTGCGCCACGTAATGCACCACCACCATAACTGCCAAGATCACCAAAACCTAGATTATCACTCAACATAACAACAATATTTGGTTGTTCTGCCGCTATGCTTTGTATACTCGATAATGAAGTGAATATCAGTAAAGTTATATACGCTAAGTAATTTTTTACTTTCAATATGGTTGTCGTCATAACATAGTGTCCCGTGCTTTAATAATCTAGCGAATGTCGAGCAGATTTATTTAATGTGCTTACTATGTTACGGATGTTTTAGCTAAGATGCGTCCGTCCGAGCTAGCCGTACCTATTTTATTTTTTATTTTTTGTTCGGCTTGTTCAAAAGGTAAATACTTCCATTTTTATTGGCCTACAGCTTACTTTGATAGTCCTAGCCAATTAAACCGGAAACTGAATTTGAAAAAAAACACTTTATTTAGTGTGGGATTATTGGACAGGACGCATTATAAAAAATGACTTGCTAGGGTGAGATACCACAAAGGAATTTCTTTGTGATCAATAGTTATATTTTATTCTGACACACAGTTGTCATTTTAAACCGAACAAGTAAAGCGCTTGATAAAATAACAAGAAAAGCGACTTACACTTTTTTACTTTAAGTTAGTTAATTGGGGAATAATTATGGTATCTGTACAAGAGCAAAGTCGAAATTTTAAACACTCATTATTAACCACATCAATTTTATGTGGCCTTGCACTGAACTCATCTTTGGCGATGGCAGAAGAAACAGCGCAAGAAAATGAAGCACGTAAAATAGAAGTCATTGAAGTGACGTCACAAAAACGTGTCGAAAATTCACAAGAAGTACCCATCGCACTCTCTGCTTTCACTACAGGTGACTTACGTAAAATTGGTGCACAAACCATCAATGATATTGGCGGTGCAACCCCTGGACTAGATACCAATAGCCGCGCATTAACTCAACCTAAAATTGGTATTCGTGGGTTAACCAGTACCAACAGTGGCATTGGCGGAGAGTCTAATGTCGTCGTTTATCAAGATGGTGTTTATGCTGGTAGAGCCGGTGGCGCACAAATCAACTTCAATGACATCGAACGAATTGAAGTATTGAAAGGACCACAAGGTACCTTGTTTGGTAAAAATGCCGCCGCAGGTGCCATTGTCATGGTATCGAAAAAGCCCCATGAGGACTTTGAAGCAAACTACCGTTTAACCTTAGGTAACTACAATAAAAGAAAGCTTGAAGGCTTAATCAACGTACCATTAACTGACAATGTTTATTTTCGTGGTAGCGCGGTAATTAATCAACGCGACGGCTATTTAGATGGCTTTCAATACAATGATATTTATCAAAACCCTGATGCAGATCCCAACAGTTTTACCAAAACAGAGTTTTTGAATGAGGATGATATGTCTGCACGCTTATCGGTATTGTGGGAAGCCTCTAGTGATACTGAAGTACTGTTTAGAGCGGAATATAACGAAGTTGATCAAGATGCTAGACCTTCATACTCAGTAAACCGAGATGTTTACCGCAATGAAGGAACTGGAGACGATCCTCATGGCATTTATGAAACTGATTTTAATAATGTAGAAGGACGTGAGTTATTCACCACATCACTTGAAATTAATTCAAGTTTATCGTGGGCAGAATTTACCTCTATTACCGCTTATAAAACCTATGATACCTTTAACTACAACGAAGAAGATGGTAGCGCTCACCCTAAGGTTTATTTCAATGATCTAAACGATGAAGAAATGGACTTTTACAGCCAAGAATTTAGATTTACCGGCGTAACAGATAACGGACTAAAATGGACCGTCGGCGCAAGTTATTCAAAAGAAGAGCTAGAACAAACAAGCTCTGCACAAATGTCGAGTAATACCATTGATGCCTTTGCGGTGAATCAAGCGTTATTAGCTGCTGGTTTACCACCAACAGGTATCCCAGGTGTTGTGCCAGGCGTTATTGACACTCCTGCAGGCCTTGGTATTGCCGGTTTATTAAAACAACGTGTGCCAGGTGCTTTGCAAATGTTAGCACAAGCGACTGGTCAAACGGTTAATCAAGTAGCTATGCAAATTGCACAATTTAACTTAGATAAACCGTGGACAGAGTATAACGACAATACTGGTGATTATACCTCTTATGGTTTATTTGCAGATGCAACTTATAGTATTACGGATGATTTAAGTATTACCGCAGGTATTCGTTGGTCTAAAGATGAAAAAGATTTCACCATGCTATCTTATTATCAAAACACTATCGACATACCATTTCCTGGCGTGCCATCTATGCCGTTCGGTTTTCGTTTTCAAAAACAGAATTTCTTAACGGATGAAAATGGTCAAGCCATACTCGATGACAATGGTAATTATCAAGCCATTCAAGTAAGCGACTCATGGTCACAAGTCACCCCACGCTTTGTTGTAGATTATAAACTTGCAGACAACACTATGGTTTATGCCAGTTATACAGAAGGTTATAAAGCCGGTGGCTTTAATGCCACTAACCCAAGTAAATCGGTAGATCAAGAAGATGTCAGCAACATAGAAGTAGGCTTAAAATCAACCTTCTTAGATGATACCGTTCGGTTCAATGCTACGGTATATGATTATGACTATGACAACTTTCAGATTCGCATGCTAGTGGATGAAGGCGGTGTTCCACAATTATCAACCATTAATGCTGATGTAACAGGTCAAGGCTTTGAAGTGGAAACATCTTGGCTGGCAACTGACAACTTGATGCTAAGCTTAAACTACAGCCATGTTGAAACTGAGATATTAAGCCAAGTTGAACAAGAAGGTGCGCCTGATATTGTTGGCATGGAGTTACCGAATGCCCCAGCAAACAAGTTATTTGTTTCAGCTGATTATTTTGTTGAGCTAGACAGTGGTGAAATTAACTTCCACTTGAACTATACCCAGTTTGATGAAAGAACCTTTTTAGACCAAACCTCTGTCGATAAATTGCCTGTTGATCCTAATTCTATTGAGGGACTAACCAGTGATAACAATGTTGACGGTTATGGTCTTGCTAACTTACGCATTACTTATGAACATGTGAATGATTGGCAAATATCTTTGTATGCCAACAACTTGTTCGATGAAGAATACTTACAACAACCTGTTCGAGGCCCAGGGGACCAACTTGGCTCGCCTGAAATCAAAGGTATTGGTAAGCCACTAATGTTCGGCATTGAATTTAGTCAAACTTTTTAGCCTCCCTAAGGCGATTTAGCCCTATTTAGGTAGGGCGTTTTTTATTTAGAGGGAAAGCACACTCTGAGAATAAGAAATGATCTAATGTTTACCCACATTTCAACAAAACGTCAGATTTTTATAATTTTTCATAAGAAAAAGAAAATTTTCTCATTCACCATTAGCAATACATAAAAGAAAGTTGAACGCTGTTTTCCCACAAAAGAGTTTTATTTCCTAGGTGAAATCAAACTATCACGATTATAGGCATTAGCTACAAAAAATACTGACCATAGAGAAACAATATGAAAATAGACAAACTACAAATGAACCGCCGCTCATTATTAAAAGCTGCAGCAGCGGTGGGCGCTACTAGTACCTTAAGTTTGGCTGGTTGTAGTGACAACAAAGCAGAATTTGCTATGCCAGCGCTTAAAGGTGCTATTGGTAAAGATGGACAGCGCGTTCAACCTTGGCAAAATTGGTCTGGCAATCAATTCTGTGAACATAACGAGCTATTAGTGCCTAAAAACACTGATGATGTTATCTCAATGGTTAAAGCAACCAAGCAGCATATACGCTTAGTTGGCTCTGGTCATAGTTTTTCAGGATTAGTGCCTACTAATGAATCACTGATGTCACTCGCTTATTTTAATGGTTTATCTAATATTGATACCCAAACAAAGCAGTTTGATGTTGCGGCAAATACGGTATTAGCTGCTGCTGGTGAAGTGTTATGGCAAGGTGGTTTAAGCCTAAGAAACATGCCTGATATTAATACCCAAACCTTTGCTGGTGCTATCGCCACCTCAACTCATGGTACTGGCATGAATTTCGGTTCTATGTCTGACGATGTTGTTGAACTTAGTTTAGTGAATGGTTTAGGTGAAGCAATCACCTGTAGCAAAAATGAAAATGAAGACCTCTTTAATGCTGCCCGTACTAATATTGGCTCATTAGGTGTTATCACCAATATCCGTATGCAGGCACAAGAAAAATATTTTCTAAAAGAAACAACCTGGATGATGAGCCTAGAAGAAGGCTTAGCTAATGCGGAAAAACTACGCGATAAACACCGTAATTTTGAAATGTATGCATTACCACACGCCGATTACATTTTAGGTATTGCGCTAGATGAAGTCAGTGAAAATGAACTATTGACGCAAAAAACGAACAACGGTGACGCCTATGAAACATTCAGAACGCTATCAAAAGTCATTGATGCCGTACCATTTTTGCGCAGCTTTATAGTCAATACTGGTGCTCGAACCGTTGAGAAAGAAGAGCGTACTGGCAAAAATTTTGAAATCTTTGGTAATTTACGCGATATTCGTTTCAACGAAATGGAATATTCAGTACCTGCAGAGCATGGTATGGCGTGTTTAAAAGAGATACTTGATACCATTAAAAAACAAAATATTGATGTAATATTCCCTATGGAAGTTCGCTACATAAAAGCCGATAACATCTGGTTAAGTCCTTTCTATCAACGTGACAGTTGTGCCATTAGTTGTCATAACTTCCATGATAAAGATTATAAAAAATACTTTGCTGCTATCGAGCCTATTTTTTGGAAATATAATGGTCGCCCACACTGGGGCAAAACCCATACCTTAACCGCGAAAGAGCAACGTGCTCGTTACCCAATGTTTGATGAATTTTTAAAGGTGAGACAAGCAATGGATCCCAAAGCAATATTTACCAATAGCCATATTAATACCGTACTTGGTTTAAGCTAATCCTCAGAGGAAAACTCATGAATAGACGCCAATTTATCCTCGCAGGAGTTGCCGCAGGCATAGCAGGGGCAATATCAATTAAACCCAGTGATAATGGTAGCCCGTATGATGACTATTTCTCTGCACTAAATAGTAGCTTGAAAAATCAAGGGACATTTCTACCAAGTATGTTAGTAGACCTTGATTTACTCGATAAAAACATTGAGGTTTTAAAGCAGCAGTTAAACCCAAGTGTTGATTATCGCATTGTGGCAAAGTCTCTGCCTAGCCCTGATTTATTGGCTTATGTAATGGATAAAGCAGAGACCAATAAGTTAATGGTTTTTCACCAACCTTTTTTGACTACGCTTGCCAATGATTATCCACAAACAGATATTTTGATGGGTAAGCCTATGCCAGTAAAAGCGGCAGAAATGTTTTATCAAAAATTACCAACCACTAGTGAATTTAATGCTAGCACTCAATTACAGTGGTTAATTGACAGTAAAGAAAGGCTCAAGCAATACTTAACGTTAGCTAAAGCGCAAAATACCTTAGTACAAGTTAACATTGAGATTGATGTGGGCTTGCACCGTGGCGGTTTGCAACAAGCACAAGAGTTAGACGCACTATTAAAAATCATTGAAAATAACCAAACACATTTACGTTTTTCGGGCTTTATGGGGTATGACCCTCATATAGTCAAAATTCCCAGTATTGTTAAATCTCCTGAACAAGCTTTTGCTGAATCTCAAGCAATTTATCAGTCTTTTATTGAACGTTTATATCAACAGGCGCCTCAGTATAAAACGCAGGCATTATGCTTTAATGGTGCTGGTAGCCCAAGCTTACTGTTACATAAAGAAAAAACTCTGGCCAATGAATTATCCGCAGGCTCCTGTCTAGTAAAACCTGTCGACTTTGATATAGCTTCTCTGGCTCAATATACACCGGCGGCATTTATTGCTACCCCGGTATTGAAAAAAATGCATGGAACACAATTGCCCGCGCTTGAGTTTGCTAAAAGCATACTGCCAATATGGGATAAAAACCTACAACAAACCTATTTCATTTACGGCGGAAAATGGTTAGCACAGTACGAGTCGCCGGCAGGTTTACAGGGCAATGGCTTATTTGGTACAAGTACTAACCAAGCCATAGTGAATGGCTCAGAAAAAACTAATTTAGCCGTTGATGATCATGTATTTTTAAGGCCTACACAAAGTGAGTTTGTTTTTTTACAATTTGGTAATATTATCGCTCTAAGAAATAAAACTATAGAAAATCAATGGGATATTTTACACGGTTAAAACTAAAATAAGCCTCTTCAATATCACTTACTATATAGACTAGAAAGCCTGTTTCAGGAAGTCATTGCCAGTATAAAAGCTTACAATAATTTACTCTTATATTTTTTAGGCTGTGTTAGTATCAATTACAAAATCAATCAAATTAAAAAGCAAGAGCATCATATTTGGAAGCTGTTGTTAATTGTATGTTGTTAAATTACAAAATGAAAAGTGAAAGGAGAGGCCTTAAATGAAAACAAAAATTGGACTACTGCTTATTGCATTCTTTATTGCTATTACTAGCTTGAGTGCCGAGAACTTAACCCAAAAAAACGAGGCAGAATTATTAGGATTACCTGGTGATAATTTAGACCTATATGCTTCGCTCGACTTATTTCAAAAATCAAAAACCATTGAAGAATTTGAAGCCTCACTGAATGATGAAAAAACAGGGATTAACAATTTAGATTTGAACCTTGATGGTAATGTTGATTTTATTAAAATTATCACACAAAAAGAAGGGGATGATTTTACCTTTGTACTTCAAGTTGATATCACTGAAGATGAAACTCAAGACGTTGCTGTAATTCTAGTTTCCAAAGATAAAAATGAGAAAGTAGCACTTCAAATGGTTGGCGATGAAGAATTATATGGCAAAGATTATGTTATAGAACCCAAACCTGAAACTCCAGCTATCACTGCTAACCCGGCATACACTGGTACTGTTGTGGTTAAAAGCCAACCTGCCAGTGTTGTGGTTCTAGAGTCAGAGCCAATTGTTCAATATGTGTATTCGCCCGTTTATACACCTTACTACCCTCCTTATTACTACGGTTATTACCCACCTTACTATGCGCCATACCCAGTAATTTCATTTAATATATATTTTGGGAGAAATCGTCATCATCACCATCATTATCACGGAGGTCATCGAGGGGGGAATACCGTAATAATTAATAACAACACCTATAATAACTATAGCAAAACAAGAAAGACCTCTAGCCTAGTAAATACGAATAAAAAGGCAGGTAATTATAAACGTGATAACTTTCCAAATAGTCCGTCTTCTGTTGCCAAAAAAAATAATGCCAAGCAAAATAAACTTGCTGCACCAGCGCATAACTCCAATGTTAGACCGCCCGCAACAATGAACAAACCGACTAGTCGACCTTCTACACCTGTTAATACTCCAAATGTTAGGCCCCCTAATGTTAGGCCTCCTATGCCAACAAATAAGCCTAATATTAGACCGCCTGTCAAACCAATGAATCCCCCTAAAAGAGCTCAGAAAGGAAACTAGAAGAAATACAGAAGTGCCTCGAAGTTATAGCAAGTTGAACAACTTGCTATAACCTGTGACTCAGAATTTTTTCCCGTTATATTGTGGTAAATAAAATAGTCATTTCTACGCGATAAATCAGCGCTAGAAAGGATGACCAAACATCAGCCACATGTTGGTGCCTTCATCTGATTTAGCCAAATCAAAGCGCACCACAAAACCAGATAGTATTAATCGCACTGAGCCACCCACATCAACTTTCCAGTCAGAGAAAAGAACATTAGAATTGAACGTTGGAGCTACACGCCCACCTTCAACAAATAAAACAGTTTGGATACGATCAATTTTTAAAAACTTTATCCAGTCTAGATTTGCTAGCGGGTTGTAGTCTAACGTCATTCTGTACTCCGCAGCAGCGTATATTGCGGCTTTGTCATGAAATCTATTTTGGCGATAACCACGCATTCTATTCATACCACCCAAACTAGCCCCTTCTAAAAAAGGTGGGTTATCAATAACTTTACTATTACCTTCACCATCAAAAACCACATCCCAACTGGGTGAATATCCTGCCCACATATTCATTGCTAATATGCGCTGCTTAAAATAATCACTTTCACCAAATGAAAAGTATTTACTGGCCTCAAACTCCAAAAAAGACCAATCATTAGTCGATTTGAATAAATCAACATTGTATGACGCTGAAAAGTATTGAGAACTACCTTGGCTTGGGTTAGAGGGAAAGTCTGTATTATTATGGTATATACCAAGCTCTAGCGCATGTACCGAACCATCAAAACCGCCATTTTCCGTTTTATAGTGTTGATAACGATTAAACTGTCTTAATACCACCACACTGGTGCCATTTTCTAAGGGATTCCAAGACGCGACTTCTTCTGGTGGCTCATAAAGTAAACCACCTGATATTTTATAGGTTTGTATCGGATTTTTTTTGGCGTTGCCAATAGGTAATACATACTCTGCTTTTATATCCCACCAGTTATTTAACCCTTCCGAAGCAAAAAAGTCATTGGCACTTGAATCATTAGAGCCGGGCCTAGGAACATCGGCCGGTATATATTTATTGGGTGGCGGAGCATGAGCACGTAACAGAGGATAGTCGCCTAACATACCGATAGAGCTAAAAAATAATCTTTCGCTGCTTTCAAGGCGGTAATTCCACATCCCCAAAGCGATCGCTTTAGCATCAGCCCCTGCAAAGGCAGTAGCGCCATACGACATATAGGGTTGGCTTTCACTTTTTTTTCGCACTGCAGCCCCTAACACAAAACCAAGATCTTGAGTGGAAAAAAAGTATGGCAAAACAATTGCTTTATTGGCAAGCGAGTCACCAACTCGCTCAACTTTTATTTTTACATTTGCTGATGGTTTAGCAACGACAACGCTATGCATTGCTATATATACAGCCAAAGAAAAGACGGAAAAAGTATTAAGCCTAGTAAAATTAAAAATAGGAAATGTCCTGTTAATGATATTTAATTGATAAATTTAGCTATTATCATGTATTCCAATTGAGGATACAAAATTTGATGAATATGAACTAGGAATATTAAACAATAGAGACACTTTATCTTACTATCAGCACGGCAATAACTGATGATGGACAAGTTGATATGAAACAGTGAAGTTTGCCTTAAAGGGCTACTTAAAAGATGGTTACAACATGTAATTGAATGACGGTAAAGCGGTTAACAGCTTAACGCTAATCAACTTCATCAATCCAAGCCAACTGGATAGCTTCAAGTACTCGTTCGCCACAATGATTGGGATCATCGTCAAAGCGCTCAAGATCCAGTACCCACTGCCTAAGCTCGGTGAAATGTAATGCCAGTGGATCGACATCAGGGTGCTGCTCAATTAAATCAAGGGCAATTTCTAGAGAATCAACCCATTTTAAACCAAATGATGCTGCCATAACTTAACTCGTTACTTAAATAATAAATGAAACCAAAAGTAGTCTACTACTAACATTAGTATAAGCCACAGCAATAGCAACCTTGCCTTTTTACAAAAAGGGCAATCGGTTTGCCACCACTGCTTTAACTGAGTAAGAAAAGTAACCTTTGTCATTTTATCTATTTAATTAACTAAATAATTTTTTCAACATCGACTTATTTTCAACCGCTTTCGCTGGCATTGCAAGGGGAACATTGGTGCTTAAGGGGTTGAAACCATCAATACCAACATAGCCTTGTTGTTTTTCTTCTAAGCCACTTTTTTGTTCAAAATCCCCGGTGGCAGGATTAAAACGATATTCACTGGACCATTCATGAATATTTGCTGTTAGCGTGTTTATCGAATCTACAACAAACTTCGCCTCACTATCAGTGGTCGTTGGATGGAATGAGGCTCGGATCCAACCGGGTTTTTCGCAATAATCCCCTTCATCAATTTGCTGGGTTATTTGTAGCGAGGTATCGTGATCTACATTAAGTAAAATGTGACCATAAGTGCCTGCACACGAGCAGCCGCCGCGGGTTTGAATACCAAACTTATCATTAAGTACTTTAGCCATTGGTGCCAAACAGTTTGTTGTACATGATGCATTTGATACAACTTGTTCATCACCTTTTAATACTTCTTCATTAACACCAAGAACAACTGTTGCATCAACATCGCCTTTCGCAGGAACTGCCAAAATTACTTTTATAGCGCCGGCTTCAATGTGCTTCATGCAGGCTTCTTTCGATCTAAATACACCGGTAGCTTCGATAATAACTTC
>JAPHTO010000017.1 GCA_026196955.1 Colwellia sp.
TAAATGCAAGTTTCAGTTGAGACTACACAAGGTTTGGAACGTCGTTTGACTATTTCTGTTCCTGCCGAAACAGTAGATGTTGAAGTTAAAAATCGTCTTCGTCAAGTTGCTAAAACCCAGCGTATCAATGGCTTCCGTCCAGGCAAGGTTCCACCATCAGTTATTCAAAAACGCTATGGTGCATCAGTTCGTCAAGAAGTTGCTGGTGAAATTATGCAACGTAGTTTTGTTGATGCTATTGTTGCTGAAAAAATTAATCCTGCTGGCCGTCCTGCTTTTACCGCTAAAAGCAATGAAGATGGTAAAGCATTAGAGTTTGAAGCTACGTTTGAAATTTACCCTGAAGTTGAATTAAAAGACTTAGAGAAAATTGCTGTTGAACGTCCAGCTGTTGAAGTGACAGAGAAAGATTTAGATGAAATGTTTGAAACTTTGCAAAAGCAGCATCAAACATGGAAAGAGAACAAGCGTAAAACTAAAAAAGGCGACAAATTAACCATTGATTTTAATGGTCGCGTTGATGGTGAAGAATTTGAAGGCGGTAAAGCTGAAGGTTTCGAACTTGAACTAGGTGCTGGTCGTATGATCCCTGGTTTTGAAAAAGAAATCACAGGCATGAAAGTTGGCGAAGAGAAAACTATCTCTGTTACTTTCCCAGAAGATTACCACGCAGAAAACTTAAAAGGTAAAGAAGCTGAGTTTGATATTGTTGTTCACAAAACTGAAGGGCCAGTATTGCCTAAAGTTGATGAAGATTTTGCGAAACTTTTTGGTGTTGAAGAAGGTGGTGTTGAAGCCTTACGCAAAGAAGTGGGTAAAAATATGGAACGTGAATTAACACAAGCTGTTAAAGCTAAAGTTAAAGAGCAAGTCATCGAAGGCTTACTATCAAGCCACGAAGTAGGTGTACCTTCAGCACTAGTTGCTCAAGAAGTAGATGTATTACGTCAACAAGCAATGCAACGCTTCCAAGGTCAAATGGATCCGAAAAACTTACCTGAATTACCAAGCGAAATGTTTAAAGAGCAAGCTGAACGTCGCGTTAAAACTGGATTACTTTTAGGTGAAGTAATTAAAGTTAACGAGATTAAAGTTGATGACGCTAAAGTAGACGAATTAATCGCTACAGCGGCATCTGCTTATGAAGATCCAAAAGAAGTTATTGAATACTATGCGAATAACAAAGAGTTAATGCAGCAAATGCAAAACGTTGCTCTAGAAGAGCAAGCAGTAGAACTTTTAGTTGAAAAAGCAAAAGTAAAAGATAAAAAAGCTAGCTTTAAAGATATTATGAACCCAGAAGGTAAGTAATACACCGTTCAGTCGTAGTTTTCGATTGACATTAAGCTAAGCAATCGCTTAAATGGCTTATATGGAAACATATAAGCCATTTTACTTTTTATAAAGGGAAGGAATACATTGTTTAATTCTCAGTTTAATCCCCAAAACATGTCTCAAACTCATTCATCAGCATCAAATCAAGGCTCTGCCAATACGATTGAAAGTGCCTTGGTGCCTATGGTTGTTGAACAAACGGCTAAAGGCGAGCGTTCTTACGATATTTATTCACGATTGCTTAAAGAGCGAGTGATCTTTTTATGTGGTCAAGTTGAAGATCATATGGCCAATTTAATTATTGCTCAACTTTTATTTTTAGAGTCTGAAAGTCCAGATAAAGATATTTTTCTCTATATCAATTCACCGGGTGGCTCGGTTACCGCGGGAATGGCAATTTACGATACCATGAAGTTTATCAAGCCAAATATTAGTACAGTGTGTATTGGTCAAGCGGCGAGCATGGGAGCATTTTTGCTTTCAGGTGGTGAAAAAGGTAAACGCTATTGTTTACCAAATGCGCGAGTGATGATCCACCAACCACTTGGTGGTTTCCAAGGTCAGGCTTCTGATTTTGAAATTCATGCAAAAGAAATTTTATACATTAAAGATAAGTTAAACCGTTTAATGGCAGACCATACAGGGCAGCCATTAGAAACTGTTGCTCAAGATACAGACAGAGATAATTTCTTAAGTGCAGAAAGTGCGGTTGAATATGGATTAGTTGATGCCATATTAGAACAAAGAGGCAGTTAATTTTAACACTGCTATTGAGTGACGCTAGCTAAATTGCTGTCACTTAAAAAATGATTACATAACGACTATGCTATAATTTATTTATAGAAATACTAATTAGCCTAGTCGTTAATAACGGATTTAAATTTAGAGGTAGGGCATGACCGATATTAAAAGTGGTGATGGTGATAATGGCAAGTTACTTTACTGCTCATTTTGTGGCAAAAGCCAGCATGAGGTGCGTAAACTTATTGCAGGCCCATCAGTATTTGTTTGTGATGAATGTGTTGAATTATGTAACGACATTATTCGTGAAGAAATAAAAGAAATTTCGCCAAAAGAAGAGAAAGAAACACTACCTTCACCAGTTGAAATACGTGAAAGTTTAGATGATTACGTTATTGGTCAAGATCACGCAAAAAAGGTATTAGCCGTTGCTGTATATAACCATTATAAGCGTTTACGTAATGGTGATTCTCATAATGGCGTTGAGTTGGGTAAAAGTAATATCTTGCTGATTGGCCCAACAGGTAGTGGTAAAACATTATTAGCGCAAACACTTGCTCGTTTACTTGATGTGCCATTTACTATGGCTGATGCAACAACGCTAACGGAAGCGGGTTATGTAGGTGAAGATGTAGAGAATATCATTCAAAAGCTTTTACAAAAATGTGATTATGACGTTGATAAAGCACAGCGCGGTATTGTCTATATTGATGAAATTGATAAAATTTCTCGAAAGTCTGACAACCCTTCAATCACACGTGATGTTTCAGGAGAAGGTGTTCAACAAGCCTTATTAAAACTTATTGAAGGTACTATTGCTTCTGTGCCTCCACAAGGTGGCCGTAAACATCCACAGCAAGAATTTTTACAAGTTGATACTTCTAAAATACTCTTTATTTGTGGTGGTGCGTTTGCAGGTCTTGATAAAGTGATTGAGCAACGTTGTCATACAGGCACAGGCATAGGCTTTGGCGCTGAAGTGCGTGGTAAAGAACAAGAAGCAACATTGACTGAGCGCTTGGAAGATGTCGAGCCGGAAGATTTAGTGAAATATGGTTTGATCCCTGAGTTTATCGGTCGTTTGCCTGTTGTTGCAACATTGCGAGAGCTAGATGAAGCCGCCTTGATTCAAATTCTTCAAGAGCCAAAAAATGCGTTAACTAAGCAATTCACCGCATTATTTGATATGGAAAAAGTTGAGCTTGAATTTAGAGAAGATGCCTTGCATGCTATTGCTCGCAAAGCGATGGACAGAAAAACAGGTGCTCGTGGTTTACGCTCCATTGTTGAAGCAGTGCTACTAGATACCATGTACGAACTACCATCGATGGAAAATGTTAGTAAAGTTGTCGTAGATGAAACCACCATTAAAGGTGAGTCTAAGCCATTGGTTATTTATGATAGCCAGCCAGATCAAGCTGCGTCTGAGTAAATAAACATCGAACGTTATATAATAAAGAGCCGAAAGGCTCTTTTTTTATTTCTATCATTGAAAGTAGATAACCTTCTCCCCATATAGTTTTTATTAACTAATACCAATTAATATTCTTGGTATCAAATTAACTATCCTCAAAGAGACAGACATGACCGAAGAATTATCTGCTGTAGTTGAAATCCCCGTTCTTGCCTTACGAGATGTTGTCGTTTATCCGCAAATGGTAATCCCTTTATTTGTTGGGCGTGAAAAATCTATTCGCTGCTTAGATTTGGCTATGGAAAACGACAAGCAAGTGTTTTTAGTGGCACAAAAAGATGCCGCCATTGATGATCCCCAAGCAGATGATGTTTATCAAACGGGCACGGTAGCCACTATTTTACAAATGTTAAAACTGCCAGACGGTACTGTGAAGGTTTTAGTTGAAGGTGTACAGCGTGCACGTGTATGTCAGTTTGTTGAAACACAAGAATACTTCAGTGCTGATATAGAATATTTAGCGTCTGCCAATGATCAAGGTGATGATCATGAAGTGTTAATACGCTCTGCTGTTTCTCAGTTTGAAGGTTATGTAAAGCTGAACAAAAAAATTCCACCAGAAGTGTTAACCTCAGTATCAGGTATTGATGATGCAGAGCAACTTGCTGATACCATGGCAGCACATATGCCATTAAAACTAGCGGATAAGCAAAAAGTATTAGAAATTATCGATGTTACCAAGCGTTTAGAGCATTTAATGGCGCTTATGGAAGGTGAAATCGACTTACTGCAAGTAGAGAAGAAAATTCGCACTCGTGTTAAAAAGCAAATGGAAAAAAGCCAGCGTGAGTATTATTTGAATGAGCAAATGAAAGCTATTCAAAAAGAGCTTAACGAAGGTGATGAAACACCAGATGAATTAGAGCAAATGGCTAAACGCATTGATGATGCGAAAATGCCTGATGAAGCAAAAGAGAAGACTTTAGCCGAGTTGCAGAAACTTAAAATGATGTCACCTATGTCGGCTGAAGCAACCGTTGTGAGAAGTTATATTGACTGCATGTTGAATGTGCCGTGGAAGAAACGCAGCAAGTTAAAGCGAAACCTTGCCCTTGCACAAGAAGTGCTAGACAAAGACCATTATGGCTTAGATAAAGTCAAAGAGCGCATTCTTGAGTATTTAGCCGTACAGCAAAGAGTGAGTCAGTTAAAAGGCCCTATTCTTTGTTTAGTAGGGCCTCCAGGGGTCGGTAAAACCTCGTTAGGGCAATCTATTGCAAAATCTACCGGGCGACAATATGTTCGTATGGCATTAGGTGGCGTGCGCGATGAAGCAGAAATTCGTGGCCATCGCCGCACTTATATTGGCTCTTTACCGGGCAAGCTGATCCAAAAAATGTCAAAGGTTGGCGTGAAAAACCCATTATTCTTGCTTGATGAAATTGATAAAATGGCTTCCGATATGCGTGGCGACCCAGCCTCGGCATTATTGGAGGTATTAGATCCTGAGCAAAATACCAGTTTTAATGATCATTACTTAGAAGTCGATTACGACTTATCTGATGTGATGTTTGTTGCCACTTCAAATAGCATGGATATTCCGGGTCCATTGCTTGATCGTATGGAAGTTATTCGTTTATCTGGCTATACCGAAGATGAAAAGCTAAATATTGCGCGTAATCACTTGTTGGACAAGCAAGTAAAACGTAACGGCTTAAAAGCAAAAGAGATTGATATCGATGATAGCGCTATTATAGGTATTATACGTTATTACACTCGCGAGGCCGGCGTGAGAAGCCTTGAGCGTGAAATTTCAAAGTTATGCCGTAAAGCAGTAAAAGCGATATTACTCGATAAGAACTTGAAGAAAGTGACTATTAATCACGATAATTTAGATGAATATCTTGGTGTTCAGCGTTATGACTACGGTAAAGCAGATGATGAAAACCGTGTTGGTTTAGTGACAGGTTTAGCTTGGACACAAGTTGGTGGTGAATTGTTAACTATCGAAACCGCTTCTGTACCGGGTAAAGGCAAATTGACCTATACAGGCTCATTAGGCGATGTTATGCAAGAGTCTATTCAAGCAGCAATGACTGTTGTGCGCAGTCGAACTGAAAAATTACGTATTAACGATGATTTCTATGAAAAGCGTGATATTCATGTTCATGTACCTGAAGGAGCGACACCTAAAGATGGCCCAAGTGCAGGAATTGGCATGTGTACTGCGCTTGTCTCTAGCTTAACGGGGAATCCGGTAAAAGCTGAAGTCGCTATGACGGGAGAGATTACGTTACGCGGTGAAGTTTTAGCCATTGGCGGTTTAAAAGAAAAGCTATTAGCTGCACATCGTGGTGGTATTAAAACGGTAATAATTCCGCATGAAAATGCACGCGATCTAAAAGAGATCCCTGAAAATGTGAAAGCTGACTTGTCTATTCATCCAGTCAAATGGATTGATGAAGTGCTTTCCATTGCGCTTGAACACCCTGTAGAGCAGTGGCAAGCAGAGTGATTTTCATGCCTGAATAGTTGCTTTTTTGATACAAAAGGGCAAAAAAGCTAAAAAAAAGCAAAAAAATTGAAAAAAAATGCAATTAAGGCTTTTCAAACGCTGAAACTATGGTAAGTTAACTACGCTTATATCGCTAGACCCCTTGTTTAGTCTGCCTAAGAGACCATGTACTTATTAGGTGAAAATGATTGAGGTCTAGTCGTAATAGTATTTTTTAAACTCGGCGCTTGATGTTCAAAAGAAATAAAATTACATCAGTAACTTTACATTTCTGCAGGACGAACTTTTATTTTAGCTCTCACTAAAGAGCGGTAAAGATAGCGTTGTAATAATAACAATTGAAGGGGTATACACTGTGAATAAATCTCAACTTATCGAGAAAATTTCTGAAGGCGCTGACATTTCTAAAGCTGCTGCGGGTCGTGCATTAGATTCATTTATTGGCGCTGTAACTGAAGAATTACAAAGTGGTGAGCAAGTTGCTCTAGTTGGTTTTGGTACTTTCTCTGTACGTGACCGTGCTGCGCGCACTGGCCGTAATCCACAAACTGGTGCTACTATCCAAATCGCTGCTGCTAAAATCCCATCTTTCAAAGCGGGTAAAGCATTAAAAGATGCGTGTAATGGCTAATTGTTAGTTATAACTAACAAGCTATTTAAAAGGCCACCTCAGGGTGGTCTTTTTAGTTTTACAGCAGCTGCAAGCTACCGGTAATACTTAAAATGGAAGTGCCTATACGCTTGGTATTTTCTTCCAGTAAGTCAGCTCGTTAAAAAAAATCGCATTTCACGCATCTTATGCTTCAAGGCATGGTGCGCATCTGCTAAAATCGCGAGCAACAAAAACTATGGCCTTTAACTTGGCTTGAAAGAAAAAAGAGATAAAGATGTTAGAAGATATTCGAGAAAGTTCGCAGGGCTTAACTGCTAAGATTATTCTTGGTTTGATTATATTAACATTTGCTGTAGCTGGCATTGGTAGTTATACCAATTCAGTTGACACGTCTGTGGCGACAGTAAATGGTGAGAAAATAAGCCAGCAAGCATTTAATAAAGCTTATCAAGCACAGCGTAGCCGTATGGCACAGCAGTTTGGTGAAATGTTTGATACCTTATCAAACGATAGTAATTATATGGCTAATTTTCGCCAAAGCGTGTTAGAAAACTTGATCAATGAAAAGTTGATTGACCAAAGTGCTGAAAGTTTAGCTATTCGCGTGTCGGATGAACGCTTAAAGCAAACCATTAGAACTATGCCTGAATTTCAAGTTGATGGTGCCTTTGATAATAACCGTTATTTAGCAATCATTAATCAAGCAGGTTTTTTCCAATCATCGGCTTTTCGTGATTATTTACGCGTAGAAATGACTCGCCGTCAGTTAAGTCAAGCGCTTGTTGCTACTGAGTTTAATTTGCCTTATCAAGAAAAACTTCAGCTTGCACTTCAAAACCAAACGCGTGACATCCGTTTTGCAACAATTGCGGCTAAGCAATTTGAAGCGGGTATTGAAGTTAGCGAAGAGGAAATTAAGTCTTACTATTTAGCAAACCAAAATCGCTTTGAGAACAAAGAACAAGTGAAAGTTAACTACATTAGTTTAAATGTTAATGATATTGCTAAAGGTATCGAAGTGACTGATGAAGATATTGCTAATTATTATCAAGATAATGTCGCTAGTTTTACTCAAGCTGAGCAACGTCGAGTTTCACATATTCTAATCGAATTTACTGAAGGTGATAGTGAAAGTGAAGCTGCTGCTAAGACTAAAGCAGAAGCTGCCTTAAGCCGACTTTCTCAAGGTGAAGATTTTGCTGAATTAGCGAAAGAGCTATCGAATGATACTTTTAGCGGTGAAAATGGTGGTGATTTAGATTTTCTTGAAGCAGGTGTTATGGAGCCAAGTTTTGACGAGGCAGCATTTGCATTACAAAATGTTGGCGATACCACTGAGTTAGTTAAAACGAGTTTTGGTTACCACCTGATTAAACTGACAGAGTTAAAGGCTGAAGTTATTCAAAGTTTAGCGGATGTAAAAGATGAATTGAAAGCGAAAGTGAGTAATGAAAAAGCACAAGAAGCTTTTTACGAGCAAAGCCAAAAATTAGCGCAAGTAAGTTTTGAATTTCCTGATAGCCTAGAAGATGCTGCAAGTGAAGTAAACGCTACTATCGAAACATCAGCATGGTTGTCACGCACGGGCAACCCAGCACCTTTTGATAATGTTAAAATTATAGATGCTGCTTTTTCTGATATTGTTTTACAAGATAATATGAATTCTGACTTGATTGAAGTCAGCGACGAGGTTGCGCTAGTATTACGCTTAGACACTTATCAAGAAGCCAATGTTAAACCGCTTGCTGAAGTTTCTGCACAAATAACGACGTTGTTAATTGCTCAAAAAGCGACGCAAAAGGCACAAGAGACAATTGAAGAGTTATTAGTGCAATTTAAAGCCGGTAATGATATCAGCGAGCAACTAGCTCAACTTAACGCTGGTTTTACCACTAAAGCGGGTGTTGCGCGTTACAGCAGTGATTTAGATCAAAGTATCAGCCGTGAAGCCTTTGTTTTAGCGCATCCTGTTGAAGGAGCTGTTTCTGCATCAAGCGTAGCCTTAAGTAATGGTGATTTAGCGCTAGTTGAAGTACAAGCAGTACAAGTCATTGATGCGCCTGCTAACCCTCAAATAGCTCAACAGCAAACTTCTCAACTGGCACAATCAGCCTATAAGAGTTATGTTGATTCGTTGAAGATAGGCGCCAAAATTACCAGTAGAACGGTTGCTGAGCCAACAAGTTATTAGTAAATAACGCTCAACAATAAACGTTAAAAGGCGAGTGTAATACTCGCCTTTTTTGTTTCTCAACCTTTTTTACTTCTTAGCCCGTAATTGAAAGTTTTGATTCATCATCAATTTTTGCGTTACTTTATGTTGTGGCTTGGTCATTATTTCTTGCGTTTTTCCTTTTTCAACAACTTTCCCTTGCGACAGTACCATTATCTCATCACTAAAATGACGGATAATACCAAGGTTATGAGAAATCAGAATATAGGCCAAGCCCATTTGATGTTGAAGGTCGAGTAATAAGTTAATCATTTGAGAGCGTAGTGACGGATCTAATGACGCTAATGCTTCATCGAGTATAATCACTTGAGGTTGTAAAATTATTGCTCTAGCAAGCGATATACGCTGTTTTTGTCCACCTGAGAACATATGCGGATAAAAATTCATATGATCCCCCAGCAAACCAACCTTTTGCAGTGTTTTTCGGATCAATTCCGTGCGTTTTTTTTCATCGAAAGGGGTATTCAGCTTTAACGGCTCATCAAGTAGCTGCTTTATGGTTAAACTGGGGTTTAAGGTAGTGCCAGAGTCTTGGAATATCATCCGGATATGCTGACATCTTTGCTTATAACTTCCTGACTTTAACTCTTGACCATTTAAATAAATATTTCCACTTGAGCTTGACTCTGCGCCGACTAATAAACGTGCTAGTGTAGATTTTCCTGAGCCAGTTTCGCCAATAATCGCCAATGTTTTATGTGCTTCAATAGAAAAAGAAACTGAATCTAACACTGTGGTCAGTTTTTTATTTAGCCAATATCCTTTACTTTGGTAGGATTTTGTTAATGCGTGAACGTTAAGTAACTCAGTCATTTTAGGCTCTAGTGGTCTTTTTTAATGGAGACTTTTTCATCTTTGGATTCATTAATAGCGGAAAGTGACAGCTGACCTTATGGCCATGAAAGCTGGTAACAGAGGGCGCTCTTACACAATCTTGTTGTGCACGAGGACATCTTGGCCCTAACCGGCAGCCTATGGGGAGATGCTGTAAAATTGGGATGCTACCAGGTAAGGTCATCAGTCGTGACTTTGCTGGCAAATGCAGGTTAGCTAGTGGGCTACTATCAACTAAAGCTTGCGTATAAGGGTGCATTGCTTTGTTAAATATTTGCTCTGTGGTGCCCGCTTCGACAAACTGACCGCTGTACATTACGGTAATGGTATTGGTCCAGTGGGTGATATTTTCTAAATCATGGCTTATTAATAAAATAGCCATGTTCTTTAATTGATTTAAACTTGCCAGTAATCGAAAAACTTGACCCTGATTGGTATTTTCCATGGCGGCTGTAGGCTCATCAGCAATGAGTAAAATAGGCTGTCTTGCCAAAGCTATCGCTATCATAACGCGTTGACATAAGGCTTCCGTGAGTTGATGTGGATAGCTTTTAATACATGCATCGTGATCTTTAATGCCTACCTTATGGAGCAATTTTACAGTTGCTGCTCGGCGTTGCTGCTGCTTTTGCCAAAAAAAGCCTGACAACTGACTTTCATCAATTGCTTCCGCTAATTGCTCACCTATGTTGGTGGTTGGGTCTAAACACGCCATAGGCTCTTGAAATATCATGGCAATGTCGCGAGATAATATCGCCTTACGCTCAGGTATGGTTAAACGCAGTAAATCAATGCCTCGCCAATGAAATCGGTCAGCATGCACATACCATTTGTCATCTAAAACACCAACGATTGCTTGCGCGAGTAGTGATTTTCCTGAGCCAGACTCGCCAACTAAACCACGAACTTCACCTTCTTTCATTGATAAGCTGACCTTGTCAACGGCAAGAATATTTTGCTCATCATGGATCAGCTCAATAGATAAGTTTCTAATATCGAGTAAATTCATTAAAGATCCTTACGCAATTTAAGCGCATGACGAATACCTTCACCGACTAAATTAGTAACAACAACGGCAAATAAAATGGCTAAGCCGGGCAAGTATACTGTCCATGGGGCTATGTAAAATAAATCTAAGCCATTGGCTAGTGTTGCTCCCCATTCTGGTAAGGGGATTTGGGCACCTAAGCCCAAAAATCCAAGTGTGGCAATATCTAAGATTGCAGCCGATTGTGCCAATGTTGCTTGCCCCATGATCCTATCAACAATATTGGGAAATATTGAGTAATACAATATTCTAAACGGGCTGGCTCCATCAAGGCGGGAAGCTAAGACATAATCTTTGCGAAACTCTTCTTTCACGGCATAACGAGTGATATGAATAAACTGTGGGATCAAGACCATGACCACAGCCCAAACAGTGTTATCAATACCAGGGCCTAAAATAGCGACAATAATAATGGCAAGTAATAAAGAGGGTATTGATAATATTACATCCAAAAAGTGATTGAGAAAGCTGGATTTTATCCCTGTAGTGAGTGCTGATAAGGAGCCGATAATCACACCAACAACAAGTGAGATAATAACCACAATAAAGCTCAGTCCAAAGGTTAGGGAAGTGCCATACATTAAACGAGATAGCATATCTCGCCCTAATTCATCCGTGCCTAATAAATAACTTACATCGCCATTAGCATGCCAAGCTGGTGGCAATAATGGCATATCAAGTTGACCTTCAATCGGGGAGTGTGGTGCTAAAACAGGGCCAAAAATAGCTAAAATAATCAAAAAAATAAAACAGCTAAACCCCGCCATTGCTACAGGTGTTTTCCGAAAAGCCAGCCAAAGCTGCATAAAAGGTGATGGAAACACCTCTTCTAAATATATTTTATCTCGAGCCATGTTTAATACCTCGGGCAAGTGGGTTTAACGCAGCGTAAATAAAGTCAGTGAGAATGTGCACAACAAAAATAAAGCAAGATAATACCAACAATCCACTTTGTATGGCGGTGTAATCTCTTTGGTCTATGCTGACAATCAACCATCGCCCTATACCGGGCCAACTAAAGATCACCTCTGTGACCATCGCAATGGTAACTAAGTTGGCAAATTGTAACCCTACATGACGGATAATTTTAATTAAGGCGTTACGAATAGCATGCCTAAAAATAATTTGCTGAAAACTCAGCCCCTTGGCACTTGCTGCACGTATATAGCTGGTATTAAGCACTTCAATCATTGACGTTCGTGCTAAACGAATGAAGATAGTAGCGGGTGCTACCGCGATGACACAAGCAGGTAAAATAATATGTGCGGTGGCATCGCTAAAAGCTTGCCATTTATAGGGACTGTCGCTGAGTAAGATATCAATAAACTGGATACCTGTTACTAGCTCTATTTCAAATAATAGGCTGATTTGACCAGCGGAAGGAAGCCAGCCAAGGTTAATAGAAAAGATGAGTATAGCTAATAAACCTAACCAAAATACGGGCACGGAATAGCCTAACATTGACACTGATAAAATAATGTTGTCACTTGGCTTATTGTGATTAATAGCCGCAATAAAGCCTAAAGGAATGCCTGCAAACATGGCAATTAATAAAGCCACCAGACTAAGCTCTATAGTTGCAGGCAGTAAATTCATAATTTCATGGCTGATCACTGATTGACTTGCCATAGACAAGCCTAAATCACCATTAATAATATGCTGTAAATAGGCAAAATATTGAACAAAAATATTGCTGCCGGTTTGGTAGTTTTCATTTAATTGAGCAAGCTGGCTGGGCGTAGCATTGATTGCGCCAGAAAGGTTTATTACGGCGTCCCCTGGAAATAAAAAGCTCAAGCTAAAAGAAAGCAATGTTAGTAGTAGCATGGTAAAAATAAATAAACTTAAGCGGCGTAAGGTGAAAATGAGCATATTAATTTATATCCTCAGAGGTAATCGATTCATCTTGTTGGGCTTTTTCATTTAAGGAAGACTCATTAATCGTGCTTTTACCGACTTGATAAAAGCTGATACCGCCGAACGGTGCCATTATCTTGCCAATTATATCTTTACCACGCGCTTGATATCTTTTTGAGTGTGCTATTGGAATGAGTGGCACCTCGTTGGAGATCAAGTCCATGGCCTGTGCATAATATTGTTTTCGCTTATTGATATTACTGGTTTTAAGCGCTTTTTGAATAAGCTCATCATAATCTTGATTACACCAAAAGGTTCTATTACTACCAGTTTGCGTAGCTGAACAGCTTAGCATTGGGGTAAAGAAGTTATCGGGATCGGGGTTATCAGCAGACCAGCCAAGTAAAAATGTTTGGTGCTCCCCTAAACTCAAGCGGTGTAAAAAGGTGTTCCACTCGTAGCTGACAATATTGACATCGATATTGATTTTTTTTAAATCTGCTTGAATTAGCTTTGCCATATTGATGGCGTTAGGATTGTATGGCCTTTGCACAGGCATAGCCCATAAGTCCATGGTAAAGCCATCTGGATATCCGGCTTGAGCTAATAAATTTTGTGCTTTTGTTAAGTCAAACTCTTGCGTTTTAGTATTTTTATCATAGGCCCATGAACTGTTAGGTAGTATAGAATTAGCGAACTCAGCATGACCCTGGTATATGGTTTCAAGTAATACGTTTTTATTAATTGCATAACTAATAGCTTGGCGCACTAAAACATTATCAAAGGGGGCTTTTGTGGTATTAAAAGCAAAATAGCCAACATTCAGCGCAGTAACAGACTCTAATGTTAAATCAGTGTGCTCGGTTATTTTTTCATGAGCAATGGGGTAGCTGCTAACATCACACTCTTTGGCCAATAGTTTGGTTAACCGGCCTGTGTTGCTTGACGTTATATCAAAAACCAACTGTTCCATTTGTGCTGGTGTTTGCCAATAGGCTTCATGGCGATAAAAGCGAATTAAAGAGCCAACACGATACTCTTTTAGTTTAAAAGGGCCAGTTCCTATAGGCATAATATCTATGTTGTGTTTGGTATTATTTTTAGCCAGTTTTTGGCCATATTCAGCAGATATTATAACTGCAAAGTCGGTCGCCAAATTTGCTAAAAAAGTGCTATCAGCGCGCGCAAGGTGAAATCTTATGGTGTAATCATTTATTTTTTCAATTTTATCAATGAGTTTATTAAAGCCAATGTTTTGAAAGAAAGGGTAGTGACCGCCAGAGGTAAGGTGAAATGGATGCTCAGCACCAATAATTCG
Organism: Colwellia sp.; assembly: GCA_026196955.1. Taxonomy (GTDB): domain Bacteria; phylum Pseudomonadota; class Gammaproteobacteria; order Enterobacterales; family Alteromonadaceae; genus Colwellia. The sequence goes on from JAPHTO010000017.1 coordinate 13,909, forward strand.
ATTAAAACTAAAAATCACATCATCAGCATTAAATAATCGGCTAGGGGTAAAATAATCAGTCTGATGAAAAGTAACATCTTTACGTAGATAAAAAGTTATCTTTTTCCCATCCCGAGTCACATGCCATGACTTTGCTAGGGCGGGTATCAACTCATTTTTTTCACCTTGATAGGCTATTAACCTATCGTATAATTGATTTGAAGTAGCGTCGATAGTTGTGCCAGAGGTTACTAATTGCGGATTGAACGTTTCAGGTGAGCCCTCAGAGCAATAAATTACACTTCTTTGACTCAATGATAGCTTACCTTCTTCATTACACGCACTTAGTAGTAGAAGCGTAAAACAAACACCAATAACTGTTTTAAGATAGTTCATCAGCCACACTACCATCGAGTAAGTTATATTTTTTTAAGTAACCTCTTAGTTGATGATAGGTTAATTCTAGCGCTTGTGCTGTTTTCTTTTGATTAAATTGACAATGAGCCAAGGCAGATTGTATCAATTCAATTTCATAATTTTGCGACAAAGACTTTAATGATTGTGGAAACTCAGTGCTAGCAATTATTGCTGCTTTTGCAGTAGGTGCAGCTTGAGTGTTGGATATATTTTGTTCATCGTTTTGTTGATTTTCTGATACTTTTGCAGGTGACGCTGTGCCTTCAGTTTGTGAAGTATGCACTCTATCATGGGTTTTAATTTGTTGATTAGGTCTAAAGGGAGACTCAAACGGATCAATAATTAATTCATGGACGGGTAAATGAGGATTGTTACAACGATAAACACTTCGCTCTACGACATTTTTAAGCTCACGAATATTGCCCGGCCAGTGGTAATCCAGCATAGAGCGTTTCGCTTTTTCAGTAAAACCACTAAATAGCTCGAACTCTAATTCTCGCGCCATATTCATGGCAAAGTGCTCGGCTAGCATAGTGATATCTTCAAGCCGCTCTCGCAGTGGTGGCAAGGTAATAACATCAAAGGCTAGTCGGTCGAGCAAATCAGCTCTAAATTGCCCTGAAGCCGCTAAAGTAGGTAAATCTTCATTGGTTGCAGCCACTAAACGCACATCTGTGGTTATAGTACGTGAGCCGCCCACTCGTTCAAACTCGCCATATTCTACTACGCGTAAAAGCTTTTCTTGTATTAAACCTGAGGTATTCGCTATTTCGTCTAAAAACAAGGTGCCATTATCGGCCCGCTCAAAACGACCTTCGTGACGTTTACTTGCGCCAGTAAAAGCACCTGAGTCATAGCCAAATAATTCAGTTTCAAGTAAATTTTCATTTAACGCTGCACAATTAAGCTTTAAATAACTTTGCTCCCAACGTTTCGACAAGTAATGCAAACGTGCAGCGACAAGCTCTTTACCTGTGCCACGCTCACCTATAATTAATACAGGCTTGCTCAAGGGAGCAATTTGCGATATCTGCTCTAATACTTCTAAAAAGCTGTTAGATTGACCAAGAAGATTGTCTTGCTGGTTAAAACGAGCCATGGCTTGACCTAATAATTGGTTTATTTCACTAACAAATAGTGTATTTTATTAATCAATCAGATAAAAGCCTTTTTTGAATATTTAATTAACTTTTTAAAAACAATAGGTTAAAGTGCTTTGTCAAAGTGGCGTAATTCATGAATATGATAGTGTAGACATTTAAATAGTGATTAAAAAGAAAAGAGGAAGTTATTATGGGTATTTTTTCGAGGTTTACCGATATTATTAATTCTAATATCAACAACATATTAGATAAAGCGGAAGATCCGGCCAAAATGGTTCGTTTAATCATTCAAGAAATGGAAGACACTTTGGTTGAGGTTCGTTCTAGCTCAGCAAAGACTTTAGCAGATAAAAAGGAATTAACGCGCCAAGTAACGCGCTTTGAAAACGAATCACAGCAATGGCAAGAAAAAGCAGAGTTGGCCATTAGTAAAGACAGAGAAGATTTAGCGCGTGCTGCTTTGATGGAAAAGAAAAAGTGCAGTGATAATGCTCAATCGTTAGTAGAAGAGTTAGCACATGTTGAAGAGCATATTGCCAAGTTGCAAGATGAAATTTCTCAGTTACAAGATAAATTAGCAGATGCAAAAGCGCGTCAAAAAGCTATTATTATGCGTGAAAAGACCGTAAGCTCACGCTTAAAAGTGAAGAAAAATATTGACAGTGCGCGTGTCAATGATGCCTTAGGCCGATTTGATCGTTATGAGCGAAAAATTGATGATATTGAATCACAAGTTGAATCATATGACCTAGGTAGCAAATCATTAGCAGATGAGATTGCTGAGCTAGAATCAGATGAAAAAGTTGATGATGAATTAGCATCTTTAAAAGCAAAAATGAAAAAGAATAAGTAATTGCTGCGAGTTACTCGTTATCAGCTGTCAAAAGTTAAGTATTAAGGAGAAGTATTGTGCAAGATATCATTATGGCCCCCGTGATTATTTTTATGGTGATTGTTGCGCCAATTTGGTTGGTACTGCATTACCGTAGTAAAAGGCAAGTAAGCCAAGGATTGAGTGAAGAAGAGTATATTCAGTTGTCTGATTTATCTGAAATGGCAGATAAAATGGCAGATCGCATTAAAACCCTTGAGGCTATTTTAGATGCGGAGACCCCAGATTGGAGAAATAAGTTATGAGTGGCAAACGTAGAGAGTTGTTTCGCAACCCTAGCCGCGGGAAAATAGCAGGGGTTTGTGCAGGTATTGCCGATTATTTTGGTTGGGAAACTTGGTTAGTTCGTATCTTAGTGGTATCTGGTGTTTTGTTTGGTATGCCATTTTTAATCTTAGGCTATGTTGCTGCATGGTTTATTTTAGATAAACAACCAGGCTCTCAAACGGCAAAGGGAACCCAAAAGTTTAATCGAAATACTAGAAGAGGTTGCTCAGCAAGAGCTAATAGCGACGAACAAGATGCTAATTACGAACCGGCAAATGAGTCCATCAAAGTAAAAGCAAGAGTTTGGCAATCAGGTGAGCCGCCTAAACAAGCATTTCATGATATTCGCCGAAAATTTCGTACGCTAGAAAAACAACTTCAGGGTATAGAGCGATATGTTACTTCTGCAGAGTTTACCGTATCTAGAGAAATTAATAAGCTTTAAAGTAATTATTTAACCGCGAAAGATCAACAGCCCTTATTCATTGTACATATTTATAAGGGCAGCTTTACTGTCCTTATAAATAATGCTTAATAGTGTAGACAAGCACTGTTCTTTATTCCCAAAAGTCATTATTATCAAACTATTCAATTATCAAATCCGTTAAATTTCAGTTAAGTGGAATATGGCAATTATAAAAAAACAACGTTTAGATAAGCTAAAGAATAAAGCCAGCGAGCTATTAAATAGAACCTTAGATCAACACATCAACTTAGCTGTAACAGGCTTAAGCCGTAGTGGTAAAACGGCCTTTATTACGTCATTGGTTAATCAATTAATTAATGAAGGAAATGGTCATCAGCTTAGTTTTTTTGATCCCGTTCATCATGGCAATTTTATTGCCGCGAAACGTGTTGCTCAAAAGCACTTATCTGTCCCTCGTTTTGACTATGATTTAGCTATATCATCATTAACCCATGAGTGCCCTGAGTGGCCAGAGCCTACTCATGGTATCAGTGAGCTGCGTTTGGCTATTCGTTATCAGCCGAAAAAGTCCTTATTAAAGTATGCTGCCGATATGGCTACTTTGACCTTAGATATTACTGATTACCCGGGTGAATGGTTGCTTGATTTACCTATGCTTAAGCAAACCTATGAGCAATGGTCTGAGCAAACACATGCTTTGTTATTAACTGAGCCTCGTCATCAATATGCACAAGCATTTTTAGCAAACGTAGCAAAAATTGATCCCTTTGCGAGTGCGGATGAAGAGCAACTAGCACAATTAGCAAAAGAATATACTCAATTGCTACACACTTTTCGCCATGAACTTGGGCTTTCGGTAATACAACCGGGACGCTTTATTTTACCTGCGGAGCTTGCCGGCGCCCCTATCTTGGAGTTTTTTCCTTTTCCAAACCTGAGTGAAATTGATGGTAATGATTATCAAAATGCCAGTGATGACAGCTTTATTGGTATGCTCAGGGCAAGATATATTGAGTACAAAGAAAGTGTGGTGAAAAAGTTTTATCAACAACACTTTATACGTTTTGACAGACAAATTGTCTTGGCTGATTGCTTATCACCATTAAACGCTTGTTCAGAAAACAGTGGCCCTGAGAGTTTTGCCGATTTGCAGCTAGCCATTGATATGATTTTAGAAAGTTATAGCTATGGAAAATCAGGCTTATTGGCAAGGTTGTTTTCGCCAAAAATTGATAAGCTATTATTTGCTGCGACTAAAGCAGACCATGTAACGGCTGAGCAACATGCTCCTATGGTGTCATTATTAAACCAATTAATTTATCAAAGTAAGCATAAGCTTAATTATGAAGCCATCGATATGAAAACCTTAGCTATTGCTGCGGTGAAGAGTACTCAATCAGGAAAAAGCCTTCATCAAGGGCAACAAATTTCTGTGATTCAAGGCAATAGGTTAGCGGCTAATAACCAAGGTGAAAAGATCACGGTTTTTCCTGGCTCAGTACCTGAAAAATTGCCTGATGAAAAGTATTGGCAGACATCAGCGTTTAACTTTATCAATTTTGCTCCCCCTCAAGGTTTGAGTAAGCATCAGTGTTTACCTCACATTCGTATGGATCAAGTATTACAATTTTTATTGGCAGATAAAATGATATGAAAAATGCAGAGAAAGAAAAAACACCACAAGTAATGCCAACAGCTGAGCAAGAGAGTACAGGGGCGCATCAACAACAAATTTTGTTTGCTGAGAATGAACTGGCAAGCAGCCAATTTGATCCTCAAAGCAAAGCATCGCCAGACGGTAAGCAAATACTGTTTGATAATCAAGACTATTTAGCGATTGAAGAAAACAATGAGTTGCCTATCGCATTAGAAGAGGCTTCATTGCCTGAAAGCGAGAGTAAAAAGACTAATCGAAAGCCTCGTTGGTTATGGCGTATCGCACTGACTTTATTTGCTGTTGTTATCGGCGTTGAAACGGTTGAGTTTTTTATTAACGGTTTTACTAACTCACCAATTTTAACTAGCATTTATGGCATTATTTTATCCTGCTTATTGCTATTAGCATCATCAGCATTGTTTAGTGAATGGTCGACATTGCGTCAGTTTAAGCGCCGTCAAACGTTAAAGCAGCAAGCACAGCAACTGTTGCTACAACCAGCGGCAAGTGAACAACAAACGATTAATGTTGAAGATTTTTGTCAGAAAATCACTAAAAACTTGCCCTGTGATTTGGTGTCTGAGCAAGAGCAAGCATGGCAGGAAGCATTACGTAGCGAGCACTCGTCAAGTGAATTACTGCAATTGTACTCTCGGTTAGTGTTAACTAAGGTTGATGAAAAAGCGATGCGTGAAGTGGCGAAATTTTCAACTGAGTCTGTTGTTTTAATTTCATTAAGCCCAGTAGCACTAATCGATATGTTAATAATGCTATGGCGTAATTTACGTATGATCAATAAGGTTGCTGGTTTATATGGTTTAAAGCTTGGTTATTGGAGTCGCATTAAGCTGATCAGGCAGGTTTTTGTTAACATGGTTTATGCTGGCGCGAGTGAGTTAATCACTGACTTTGGAACCGATATGATAGGTGCAGATTTATTAGGAAAACTATCAGGAAGGTTGGCACAAGGATTAGGTGCCGGTATGCTCACTGCCCGGTTAGGTGTTAAAACCATGCAATTATGCCGCCCAATTCCATTTGATGAAAAGCCAAAACTTGGCCATGTTCGAAAAGAAATGCTTACTACTATCAAAAGCTTGCTAAGTAAAAAAAGTTAGCTTTCCTATTTTTATTCTATCAGTGTAATTATTGTTGTAATGATTATTTTACAATAATAATTTCTGGTGCTTTTTTGTCCGTTTTACTTTGCTTCCCTTAGGTTATTTCTTTGTCTTAAGATAAATGCAACTAACGGGGTCACCCCATGTTGTCTTTTAAAACAATAATAAAGAAGACAGAAAAAAAGGTTATTACAATGGCAAAGCACACTAAGTATGTGTCAAAACGTGCAGATGAGCAGGGTGTTATCACATGGACAGCTCAGGAAAATAAAATATGGCAAACGCTAATTACACGCCAGTTGTCGCATATTAAAGATAAAGCCTGTGATGAGTATATTGATGGCTTAGCGAAATTACAGTTACCCACAGATAAAATCCCGCAATTAGAAGATGTTTCAAAAGTGTTGCGAGAAAGCACTGGCTGGGAATGTCATGCTGTTCCGGCATTAATTGGTTTTGGTGAATTTTTTAAATTGCTCTCAGAAAAGAAATTCCCCGTAGCGACTTTTATTCGCAGTGAGGAAGAGCTTGATTACCTTCAAGAGCCTGATATTTTTCATGAAATATTTGGTCATTGTCCATTACTGACTAACCCTTCGTTTGCAAACTATACTCAGGCGTATGGCAAAATGGGCTTGAATGCAACGAAAGAGCAGCGTGTATTTCTTGCACGCTTGTATTGGTTTACTGTTGAGTTTGGTTTGCTTGATACGCCTGAGGGGTTACGTATATATGGTGGTGGGATTATTTCATCGCCAAGTGAAACCGACTATGCATTAACCGATAAAAATGTAGAAAGAAAGCCGCTTCAAAAGGCTAATGTTATTGATGTATTACGAACACCTTACCGTATTGATATCATGCAACCAGTCTATTTTATGTTAAACAAAGTTAGCGACTTAGATAGCATAAGAGAATATGAAGTTGAGGACATTATGGCTTTGGTTGAAGAAGCTAAATCACTTGGCTTATTTGCGGCGAAATTTCCGCCAAAAGAAGTCGCCTAGTCATTGTTAAATAAACAATAAGTATGAAATTTAAGGAATTAAAATGAGTGAAGAACTATCAACGCAGCAATGTGAAGCATGCCATGTCGATGCCCCGAAAGTCAGCGATGAAGAATTAACAATTTTATTAAGGCAAATTCCTGATTGGGTCCCACAGGTTAGAGATAATGTCATGATGTTAGAGCGAGAATACAAGTTTAAAAACTATAAACTTGCATGGGCGTTTGCTAACAAAGTCAGTGAATTAGCTGAAGCGGAATTTCATCATCCTTCCATATTACTTGAATGGGGAAAAGTGACGGTGACTTGGTGGACTCATTCAATTCATGGTTTACATAAAAATGACTTTATTTGTGCGGCTAAAACAGATGAATTACTGTAATTTTTAGCTAGTAAAACTATCAGTTAGTGAATTTCGGTAGCAAAAATTTGCAGATATACAATAAAAGCCTTAATGAAGTTTATCATTAAGGCTTTTTTCTTGTAAAAATTAGTTTACAATAGCCTTTTCAGATTAGTTAAATAGGCTGTTGGTATGCGTTTGGAAATTACTTGTCATGACCGTGTTGGTATGGGACAAAAAGTTTTAGGTATTTTTGTTGAACATGGTATTAATGTTCGTGGCATAGAACTTAAGCAACCAGGAAGGATTTTTATTAATATTCCTGATTTAGAGTTTGCTGATTTACAAACCTTTATGCCGCAATTACGTTTACTTGAAGGCGTTGGTGACGTGAGAACCGCACCATTTATGCCGTCAGAGCGTGAGCGTAACGAGTTAGTTACCTTAATCAAAACCTTTCCAGATCCCTTTATTTCCATTGATGCTAAAGGCAATATTCGCATTGTGAATAATATTGCTGCCACGATTATGGGCTCAGACGAATTTAGTATTAAAGGCCAACATGTCAGTCAATGGCTTAAGGGGTTTAACTTTACCCGTTGGTTAGAAAGTGATGATGTACTTGCTCAAACGCGTAGGTTGAAGTTTTTAGGCGAGGACTTTGTTGCTGATATTATGCCAATTAATGTTGCCGGTGAAAGTAATATCAGCGGTGAGAATAATAAGCAAATTTTAGCGGGTGCCGTGTTAATTTTAAAATCTGAAGCGCGTTTAGGTCAGCAGATTAATGCTTTTAAGCAGCCTAACGAAAACAGCTTTGCGGGCATTCAAGCAGGCAGCAGTGCTATGCGAAAAGTGATCCGAGAAGCCAAACGTATGTCTCAGCTTGATTCATCCATTTTAATTATTGGTGAAACTGGCACAGGCAAAGAATTACTTGCTCGTGCTTGCCATGCTGCAAGCGAGCGTGCTGAATTACCATTTATGACCTTAAACTGTGCGGCGCTACCTGATGATGTCGCTGAATCTGAATTATTTGGGGTTGGTGAAAAAGAGCAAGAAGCCAGTAAACGAGGTATCTTTGAACTCGCTGATGGTGGCAGTGTCTTTCTTGATGAAGTGGGAGAAATGTCAACAAAGCTTCAAAGCAAGCTGCTTAGGGTCATTCAAAATGGTAGTTTTAGACGCGTTAACTCCGAACAAGAAATTACTGTCAATGTACGTATAATCAGCTCTACCAACAAAGATTTACTGAATTTAGTCTCTATGGGTGAGTTTAGGGAAGATCTTTACTATCGCTTAAATGTTTTTGGTTTAAATATTCCGTCATTAAGAGAGAGACGTAGTGATATTTTACCGTTAACTGAATATTTCATTACGCATGCTGGGCAGCGCATTGGTCGTAGCCATTTAAAACTAACTCCTGAATGCCGTGATTTTATTGAGCACTACCCTTGGCCAGGTAATGTTAGACAGCTAGAGAATGTGCTAACGCGTGCCGCTTCGTTGCTTGAGGGCGACGAAATAGATGTTGAACATCTACAGCTGCCTGCTTATACACGTGAGCATGGTTACCTTGAGCAAGAATTTGAAGGTACCCTTGATGCTGCCGTTAAAAGTTTTGAAGCCGATCTACTGAGAAAACTCTATCCTGCATACCCAAGTACAAGACAATTAGCGAAAAAACTTGGCCTGAGCCATACCGCTATTGCCAATAAATTACGTGAGTATGATATTAATAAGAAAACCGTAAAAATTTAACGCATCAGCTATTTTACCTCGTACTCAGGACGCACAGTCACTATTGTCTGTTTGTCTTGGGTATGCCGAATTACCAACACTCCCCACTCAATATGACTGTCTTATGCTTTTCATCGGTATTTACAGTATTTAAATTTTTTATTTTTTATCTCTAGATGCTATTCACTTGTTCAGAGTCAGTATCAGGAAGTGGAAAAATACATGTAAAGAATTTATTCCGCACCTTAATCATCTCTATTTATACATAACTTGTGACAATGTGTGAAATGCTCGTAAAATTAATATATTACTCATTCTATATCCATGTTACCTCCTGAAATTAATATCTTGAAGTATCATGGCTATACACAAATTATAGTACTTAGACAGTTAAGGTTATTTCATGAAATTAGCGACGTTAAAAAATAATACCCGTGATGGACAGTTAGTTGTTGTTAGTCGAGCACTTGATAAGGCGGTGCTCGTAACAGATATTGCCAACACTTTACAAAATGCTTTAGATAACTGGCATGAAGTTTCACCTAAATTAGCGCAAGTTTATCAAGCGCTGAATGCCGGGGAAGTTAGCGATGCTATTGAATTTGAACAGGCTCAATGTGAGTCACCTTTACCACGTGCATATCAATGGGCTGATGGTAGCGCTTATGTAAACCATGTAGAACTTGTGCGTAAGGCTAGAAATGCTGAAATGCCTGAAACGTTTTGGACAGATCCTTTGATGTATCAAGGTGGCTCAGACGCATTTATTGGACCACGTGATGATATTAACGTTGGCTCAACTGATTTTGGTATTGATTTTGAGTCAGAAGTTGCTGTTATAACTGATGATGTGCCTATGGCTGCATCTGCTGAAGAAGCAGCAAAACATATAAAACTTATAATGCTAGTTAATGATGTTTCGCTACGTAACTTAATCCCGGGTGAGCTTGCTAAGGGCTTTGGCTTTTTTAGCTCAAAACCATCAAGTGCCTTTTCTCCTGTCGCCATTACCCCTGACGAGTTAGGCAATGCATGGGATGGCGCAAAACTACACCTACCATTAACTACACACCTCAATGGAGACTTATTTGGCCAACCCAATTGTGGTGTTGATATGACGTTTGATTTTCCTACTATAGTGGCGCATGCTGCAAAAACTCGTCCATTATCAGCCGGTTGTATTGTTGGCTCTGGTACAATTTCAAATTACGATCGCTCTGCAGGCTCAAGCTGTTTAGCTGAAAAACGCATGCTAGAAATAATTGCTGATGGCAAACCTAGTACTGAATTTATGAACTTTGGCGACAAGGTACGTATTGAAATGTTTGATAATGACGGTGTCAGCATTTTTGGTGCTATTGAACAAACTGTTGTTGAGTATAAGGCTTAGCCCTTCGACTGCTTCGCGCTCAGGATGAACGGGAGGTAGTCGTTAGTCCTGAGCTTGTCGAAGGAAGCTTCGACTGCTTTGCGCTCAGGATGAACGGAAGGTAGCCGTTAGTCCTGAGCTTGTCGAAGGAAGCTTCGACTGCTTCGCGCTCAGGGTGAACGGGAGGTAGTCGTTAGTCCTGAGCTTGTCGAAGGAAGCTTCGCCTAGTTCGCGCTCAGGATGAAAGGAAGGTAGTCGTTAGTCCTGAGCTTGTCGAAGGAAGCTTCGCCTGCTTCGCGCTCAGGATGAA
>JAPHTO010000087.1 GCA_026196955.1 Colwellia sp.
AACGGTTATCCATAAGCACAGAGGTTAACTACCGCTCATGCTGAGCGCGAAGCAGTCGAAGCACGACAAGCTCAGGACGAACGATTATCCATAAACACAGAGGTTAACTACCGCTCATGCTGACCCCTAGCAGTCAAAGTAACCAAAGGGGAAAGATTTCGCTACACATTACAGATCTCATTTTACTTTGTGAGTCATTCAGACTTGCCTTTCCCCCCAAGCAAAGGTATAACACCACATTGTATACATATTCTGTGGCCTTTTCATTTAGAGGTATTTGAACACAAAATATGTGAATTAACGCAATTATATCGACATAATATAATAATGAAATTAGGATAACTTTATGACTCAACCTAATGCGGGTACCCTTTTTGGTCACCCAAAAGGACTTTTTCTCTTATTCGGTACTGAAATGTGGGAACGTTTCGGTTATTACGGCATGCGTGCACTGTTGGTACTTTATTTAGTAGCCAGTGTACAAGACGGCGGCTTCGGCTGGACAAACGGCGAAGCATTAAGCTTATACGGCACATTTACTATGGCCGTTTATTTAACACCTGTATTGGGTGGCTGGTTAGCCGATAACTTTATTGGCCAACGTAAAGCGATCATTTTGGGTGGCATTATTTTTTCTCTGGGCTACTTTACTTTAGGTATCCCAAAATCAATGCTTGTTGGTATGGAAGAAACGGTATTTTATATCGGTTTAACCTTAATCATTATCGGCAACGGTTTGTTTAAAGCAAACGTTTCAAGTTTAGTTGGCGATTTGTATGAAGATGGTGATCATCGTCGTGATGGTGCATTTACTATCTTCTACATGGGTATTAATTTAGGTGCTTTTTTATCACCATTAATTGTTGGTTATTTAGGTGAACAAATTAACTGGCATTACGGTTTTATTGCTGCAGGTTGCGGTATGCTTATTGGTTTAATTTTACAGCTTACCTTTGCCAATAAGTATTTAGGTGATATTGGTATAGAGCCTTCAGCTAAACGTACTAAAGGCACACAAAAAGCTCACGCACCATTAACATCAGACGATATTGATCGTATGAAAGTTATCCTGATCATGAGTATGTTCTCGGTTATTTTCTGGGCAGGTTTTGAGCAAGCGGGTGGATTATTCACTATTTATGCTTCAGATTTTACTGACCGTAGTATATTTGGTTTTGAAGTACCTGCGTCTTGGTTTCAGTCTTTAAACGCTATGTTTATTATAATGTTGGCACCGGTCATAGCCTCAGTTTGGGTTAAAATGGGCTCTAAAGAGCCAACATCACCGAAAAAGTTTGCCCTTGCCATGTTATTTCTAGCCATAGGTTTCTTCGTAATGTTATGGGCTACCATGGTTCAAGGTGGTGATGTTACCGTTAAAGTAAGCATGTTATTCTTAGTCTTTGCATATCTTTTCCATACCCTTGGTGAATTATGTTTATCACCAATTGGCTTATCCATGGTAACTAAATTAGCGCCTCTTAAATTTACTTCGCTATTAATGGGTATCTGGTTCTTCTTTACCGCACTATCAAATAAACTAGCGGCATTTATTGGTGGCTTTGTTGGTGAAGGTCAAGAAATGGTAGATAATGCAGCTAATATTTTCATGGGTGTCGGGGTTGCTGCATTAATTACTGGTATTATCATCTTCTTATCTGCGGGTAAGTTAGTTGAATGGATGCATGGCGCAGAAGGCGATCATACCGAAAGTTTAGAAGAAAAATTAGAAGAAGAAATTGGTGTAACAGGTACACACGAAGGTGTCTCTGAAACGCATAGCTAATTAAGTTTCGGCTATTAATCACAACCAAAAGCTGACAAGGTAAATTTGTCAGCTTTTTTAGTTCTATAAGAAGATAATGAAGCATGGATAAACGGGTAGCGTTAAGACAAAGTATAAGAGCAAAGAGGCAGCAGCTTTCACGCACAGAGCAAATTAATGCCAGTAACCTATTAACTCAGCGTCTTGTCAGTCATAACAAAATTCATTCGGCAACAAAAATAGCCCTCTATTTAGCAAATGATGGTGAGCTTGAACTAATGCTATTTATTAAGTGGTGCTGGCAACAAGGTAAACAAGTTTATTTACCTGTATTGCACCCCTTTTGTTCAGGTCACTTGCTGTTTCTTTTATTTGAAGAGAACAGTACCATGATTGATAACCATTATGGCATCAGCGAGCCCAAGTTAGATGTCAGTAAAGTTTGTCCACTCAAGCAATTAGATATAATTTTCACCCCTTTAGTTGCTTTTGATAGTACTGGTGCTCGTTTAGGAATGGGTGGCGGGTTTTATGATCGTACCCTAGCAAACTGGCAAGCACAGCATAATTTATACCCAATTGGCCTTGCTCATGATTGTCAGCAAGTAAAGAAAATTCCAAACCAAAGCTGGGATATCCCCTTACCTGAAATAATTACCCCTAATCAGCGCATTATTTGTAACTGAAAATACTGTTCTCTCCAAGATAATATAGCCGAGAAAGCTCAACAGCCCTCAGATTTACTGCTATAATCGACACCATTATCTCTAGCCATAAACAACTACCTTGAAGGCACACTAATGACCCAAGATGAAATGAAAAAAGCAGCAGCAATAAAAGCCTTAGAATTTATTGAAAATGATACCATTGTTGGCGTTGGCACTGGCTCAACCGTTAATCACTTTATCGATGCATTGGCGACTATAAAAGATAAAATCACGGGTGCAGTATCTAGCTCAGAAGAATCTAGCAAGCGTTTAATTGCTCACGGCATTGAAGTGTTCGATCTGAACAATGTCGATGTATTAGATGTTTATATTGATGGCGCAGATGAAATAACCAAACACATGAGCATGATCAAAGGTGGCGGAGCTGCACTAACACGTGAGAAAATTGTTGCAGCCGTTGCTAAAAAATTCATCTGTATTGCCGATAGCTCTAAGCAAGTTGAGCTGCTTGGTGATTTCCCCTTACCTGTAGAAGTCATTCCTATGGCCAGAAGCTATGTCGCACGAGAGCTAGTAAAGCTCGGTGGCGACCCCGAATATCGCCAGGGTGTTATTACTGATAACGGTAATGTTATTCTTGATGTTCACAACCTCAATATACTTGACCCTAAGCAACTTGAAACTGATATTAATGCCATTGTTGGCGTCGTTACCAACGGCTTGTTTGCTCAACGTGGCGCTGATGTTTTGATATTAGGCAGTGAAAGCGGTTCCCAAGTTATAAAGTAACGCTATAAACCAAGGTTTACATAACTATCTAAATTAGACGAATAAGTGCTTTAGAGTTGTTACACTATATGTTATCTTGTCAACATTGTAGATATCTAGCCGTCTAAACAAAATTACTAATTAACTTTATCAGCGAAGCCAAACCTTATGAGCACAAATAAAAATTCATTAGCAAAAGACAAAATTAAAATTTTACTACTTGAGGGTGTCCATCAATCAGCCCTTGAAGAATTAAGATCAAAAGGCTATTCAAATATTGAGTACCTAAAAACCTCATTAACTGATGCTGATTTAATAGATAAAATTGCTGATGTGCATTTTATTGGTATTCGTTCGCGTACACAGTTAACCGATGAAGTATTAGATCATGCTAAGAAATTAGTGGCTATCGGTTGTTTTTGTATCGGTACTAACCAAGTTGATATTATTGCCGCCCAAAAGCGCGGTGTGCCAGTATTTAACGCACCATTTTCTAATACTCGCTCTGTTGCGGAGCTTGTGCTTGGTGAGACCTTATTACTTTTACGTGGCATTCCTGAAAAAAGTGCTAAAGCCCATCGTGGTGAATGGTTCAAATCAGCTGTCGGCTCAGTAGAGGCTCGTGGTAAAACCTTAGGTATTATCGGTTATGGCCATATTGGTACTCAATTAGGTATTTTAGCTGAAACCTTAGGTATGCGTGTTCGTTTTTATGATATTGAAACCAAACTACCTTTAGGTAATGCTAGCCAAGCCCCTTCATTGAGTGCTTTGTTAGGTGAAGCTGACGTAGTGAGTTTGCATGTTCCCGAAACACCACAAACACAAGATATGATTGGCGCGGCGGAATTTTCTGCAATGAAGCCAGGTGCTATTTTTATCAATGCCTCACGTGGTACTGTTGTTGATATTGACGCCCTAGCAGAAGCCTTAAGTGAAAAGAAAGTTGCTGGTGCGGCAATAGACGTATTCCCTGTTGAGCCTAAAGGCAATGCCGATGAATTTGTATCAGCGCTTCGCGGTTTTGACAATGTTATCTTAACACCACACATTGGTGGCAGCACCAAAGAAGCTCAGGAAAATATCGGCTTAGAAGTGGCAAGTAAACTGGCTAAATATTCAGATAATGGCTCTAGTTTATCGGCAGTAAACTTCCCAGAAGTTTCATTGCCAGAGCATGTAAATACCAGCCGTTTATTACATATTCATCACAACCAACCCGGCGTATTAACAAAAATTAACCAAGCTTTTGCTGAGCATAGTATTAATATCGCCGCACAGTACTTACAAACAGATGATCAAATTGGTTATGTGGTTATTGATATTGAAACATCAAATAGTGCTCAGGCATTAAAAGCATTAAAAGCGGTTGATGGTACTATTCGCGCGAGAATTTTGCATTAATCACTAACAATCCGTAATGATTAACTAAATTTAAAATAAAAAAAAGAGGTGATGTTCACCTCTTTTTTATTAACTGCAATTTATCACTTTGCTAAACAACAGCATCTTCTTGATTTTCAGGTAAGGCTAACTGGAAGGCTTCTAGTTTATTACAGTTATCCACCACTCGGTTAATATAAGGGTAAGCACTCATGTCAACGTTAAAACGGTGGGCGTTATAAACTTGTGCTACTAAGCAAATATCAGCAACAGTCACTTGATCTTGAAAACAATAACAACCAGCTGTTTTAACCAATTGTTTTTCAATTGCGCTAAAACCAATACTCATCCAATGATCAATCCAAGCTGATTTTACCTCTTCAGCTAACTTCAAGTCTCCCGTGATATACTGCTGAACTCGCAGGTTATTTAAAGGATGAATTTCACACGCAATATCGAGTGCCAAAGCTTGTACACAAGCTCTAGTTTTCGGATCATCGGGGTATAGCGAAAGCCCTGTATAATTTGCTTCCAAATAGTCAATAATAGCGAGGGACTGGTGTAAAGATAGCGAGCCATCAACGAGCGTTGGCACAAGGTGATTAGGATTTATCGCAGCGTAATTGGCTTGATGTTGTTCGCCACCATTTTTCACTAAATGTACAGACTCATTATCAAATGCTATTCCCTTGAGGTGCAATGCAATTCTGACTCGGTACGCTGCTGTAGAGCGCCAGTAACCATAAAGTTTCATGTTAAACCTTTTTTATTATATATAACTTCCTTCGACAAGCTCAGGACTTACGACTACCTTCCGTTCATCCTGAGCGCGAAGCAGGCGAAGCTTCCTTCGACAAGCTCAGGACTAACGACTACCTCCCGTTCATCCTGAGCGCGAAGCAGTCGAAG
>JAPHTO010000091.1 GCA_026196955.1 Colwellia sp.
AAATATATTCAATAGGAAAACAGCGTCCTTCGCTACTTAAGACTTTTGCATCTGGCAATGCTTTTGCCAAATAATCTATATCTAGGGTGGCTGACATTAGCAGTATTTTTAAATCTTCTCGCAGCCCTAGTTGCACATCTCGCGTTAACGCAAACGCAAGGTCACCATGTAATGAACGTTCATGGAATTCATCAAACACCACTAATGCACAATCACTAAGCTCAGCATCATGCTGAATTATTTGCGTTAGTATTCCCTCGGTGATCACTTCTAAGCGAGTATGGATAGAGACTTTTGTTTCATTTCTTAAACGATAGCCCACAGTATGACCAACACTCTCATTGAGTTGGCTTGCTAAGTAAGTAGCAATGTTTTTTACGGCAAGCCTGCGCGGTTGTAATAAATAAATTTTCTGATTCGAAAACTCAGCCAATGACAAAAGCCACAAAGGTAAACAGGTTGACTTACCTGCCCCCGGAGGGGCTGATAAAATAACCATGTTGTGTTGTGTGATTGTTTGGCAAAACTGTGATTGGATAGCCTCAATAGGCAATGGCACTATAGCTGACATAAAAAAAGCGTAATAAAAGCGAGTGCCGCCATAATAACAATTTTTAATTACGCTTGCCTATAAATAGCTAAGCTATTGATCTTGTCTATAATAATGATTAATCAATATTATCTCAGGGTTATTAATGATGAATAAATACAATGACAGTCGTATTGAGTTTTGTTTTCTTGCTGAGCCAACAGACGTTAATTTTGGCGGCAAAGTGCATGGTGGCATGGTCATGAAATGGATTGATCAAGCCTCCTATGCTTGTGCCGCTAAATGGAGTAAACGCTACAGTGTAACAGTGTCAGCTAATGGCATTCGTTTTATTAGGCCAATACTCGTAGGACAAATGGTGTCTGTTTCCGCACAAATAGTTCACACGGGGCGCTCAAGTATGCACATCTATGTCGTCGTACGTGCTCGAGATCCTAAAGAAAACAGTACTGTCATTACCAACCGTTGCTTTATTACTTTTATGGCAACAGACGAAAGCGGCTATGCCGTTAAAGTGCCCGAGTTTACGCCCGAATCGGAAGAAGAAAAAATGCTAGAGCAAGTTGCTATGCACGCTAAAGATTTTGCTAAACAACTTGACCAAGATTTTGATGATAAACTTGGTTGGAAGTGATTCTATTTCATTTCATCAAAACAGCACATCCGTAACCACATAATATAAATAGAAATATAAACTTGCAAAGCAGGGAAAATATGCTTACTTGGCAAAAGATTAAAAACTTGCTATCAATACTGTCCGGCAATTTTCTTTAAAAAGTGGAGTAGATTATGCAATATTCAGCACACGGAAGTTATAGCATCGAACAAGATAACAATATTCTATTAGTTGATGCTCAAGGACCTTTTAACGAAGTTACCGCTAAAAAATATCATCAAGACATTGAGATTTATACTAAAAAAATGAGTAACAGCCCTTGGGGCTCTCTTATTTCCTACAAGGGTAATGGTGTATTTACGCCTGATGCAGAACAAAGTTTAATTGAAACAACACACTACCGAATGGAAAATGGCATGATAGCGGTAGCAGCGGTAATTAATGACACCGCGTACGCCGATATTTTACAAATGCAATTACAGCGTATTTATCAAAGCTGCCAAATTCAATTTCACTTTTTTAGCGACTCAAGCAACGCTAAGCTTTGGCTAGACAACTTTATTAATGAGCATACAAATAATTAAAAAATAATGATTTAATAATCGGCACACGTTACAATTTTGCCTCGAAGCAACTCTTTAATAATAATAAATGCAATTTAGCCCCCCTTTACAAAAAGCCATATTAATAAAGCGCTATAAGCGTTTCCTTGCCGATGTTACTTTAGCTGATGGCTCACAAACGACAATACATGTCGCGAATACTGGCGCCATGACAGGTTGCGCTGAGCCAGGAGATACAGTTTGGTATAGCCAATCAAGCAATCTCAAGCGTAAATATCCTTTTAGTTGGGAGCTCACACAAACTGCCAAGAACCACTTTATCTGTGTCAATACTATTAGAGCTAATCATTTAGTAGAAGAAGCTCTGAGCGCAAATATTATCAGCGAACTGAGCGGATACTCTTCAATTGAACGAGAAGTAAAATATGGTAGTGAAAATAGTAAAATAGATTTTTTTCTCTCAGATGCTGAACAAAAAGATACTTATGTAGAAGTAAAAAGCGTAACGTTATTAGAGAATGAGCAAGGCTATTTTCCTGACGCCAAAACAACCCGAGGGCAAAAACATTTGCGCGAGTTGATAGACGTAGTAGCACAAGGCCATCGAGCTGTATTGCTCTTTGCCGTGTTACACACAGGCATTAATTCCGTAAAAATAGCTAAGCATATTGATTATAAGTACGATGAATTAATACGGGCGGCAAAGTCTGCTGGCGTTGAAATTCTTGCTTATAAAGCCCAATTTGATGTAAAACAAACAACGCAAGTTAAGTTAGCTCAGCCAATCGAATTAAAATTTGATACACCTTAATTACAGATAAAGATTGACGAACCCTAGCAAAACTTGCTAAAAAAGCTTGCTCTTAAAAAAAGACAACTGAAATATTTACAATGAATAATCAATGTTTAAAAATAAGCACTTGATTAGCAAGTAATTATTTATTATTTTCCAATTTTTTTACCGGAAACCTTGTTTTTTATTAACGGTAATACAATATAGACCTGATATTTTAGGTCTATATTAAATAAGTCACATAGTTGATATTGGCAATTACAACCAAGGTAAAATTGTTAACTGGTATTCTTACCAAACAACCTTGATCTTTGTAGCATTAGGAGAGAAAGCATGCCAACAGGTAAACATAAAGCATTAGGCGTTATGGCATTAGCGGGTGTTGAGCCATATGTAGAAAAAGCTGATGAAGAGTACATGGGTGAGCCCCAACAAGAGCATTTTAAAAAGATTTTAGATGCATGGCGTGTACAACTTCGTGAAGAGGTTGATCGCACTGTAACGCATATGCAAGATGAAGCAGCAAATTTTCCAGATCCCGTAGACAGAGCTGCCCAAGAAGAAGAATTCAGTCTTGAACTTCGTACCCGAGATCGTGAGCGCAAACTCATTAAAAAAATCGAAAAAACCTTACAATTAATCGAAGAAGATGAATTCGGTTTTTGTAAGTCTTGTGGTATTGAAATTGGTATTCGTCGTTTAGAAGCGAGACCTACAGCTGATCTTTGTATTGAATGCAAAACTTTAGCTGAAATTAAAGAGCGTCAAATGGCTGGCTAAGCCAGTGATAAATTCAAGCTCTCAAAATAATACATCAAACAATAAGCGACCCGAGCCAGACAAAGCACTGAGCTATCGTGGTCGCTTTGCTCCTTCTCCTTCCGGTTTACTCCATTTCGGCTCTTTAATTGCCGCACTTGCCAGCTTTTTAGATGCCAAAGCGCATACTGACGCCCACAACAATCAAGGCAAGTGGCTAGTCCGTATTGAAGATATCGATCCGCCACGCGAACAGGCAGGGGCAAGCTCAGCCATATTATCGACGCTAGACGCTTTTGGCTTACACTGGGATGAACAAGTACTCTACCAAAGTCAGCAATCTGCGCTATATTATGATTTACTACAAAGCATAAATCAGCAAGACTTAAGCTATTATTGTCAATGCACGCGCGCTGAAATAAAAGCCATTGGTGGTATTTATCAAGGCCATTGTCGGACCTTGAATCATCCTCAACAAAACAGTGCTACTCGACTTATAAATCACTATGGCATTCATCAATTTACTGATATTTTTCAAAATCAAAGCCAAGTTTCCTGTGACAAAAACTTGGCCAAAGAAGATTTTATCATTCACCGAAAAGATGGCTTATTTGCCTATCAACTTGCCGTGGTTCATGATGATATTTATCAAGGCATTACCCATGTTATCCGCGGCTGCGACTTACTTGAGCCTACGGCGCGCCAGTTAACCTTATTTGCAACTCTCAATACACAAGCGCCTAAATACGGTCATATCCCCTTAGCGACAACAAACGAAGGCTATAAGCTCAGCAAGCAAAATAAAGCGCCAGCCATAGATAATGAGAACCCACAGCCAGCATTAATTGCTGCTTTGTCATTTTTAGGGCAAAATCCTGCCCCCGATTTGGCACATGAAAAAGTTACTGATATTATCGATTGGGCTATTAAACATTGGTCTAGAGAAAATGTACCAAAAGTTAAATCACTAAAGATCACCTAAAATAGCAAGTAACATCATGGAGGAAAATAATGTACCTAGCACAATTAAATATCGCTAAAGCCAAGTACCCACTAGATTCACCTCAACTAAAAGAGTTTATTGATAACTTAGCGCCAGTGAACAAAATAGCTGAAGAAAGTGAGGGCTTTATTTGGCGTTTGCAAGATGAAAGCGGTGATGCTACCAATATTCAAGCATTCTCAGATCCAAGTATGATAATTAATATGTCTACTTGGGCTTCAACCGATGCCCTTAAAAAATTCATGTTTAGAACTCATCACCGTGACTTTCTTCGCCGTAAGTCACAATGGTTTGAAAATATTCCACAAGATAGCTACGTATTATGGTGGATTCCTCAAGACTCTACGCCTACCATTGAGGAAGGGATCGAGCGGCTAAATTATTTACGTGAAAATGCCGATTCTCCGTTCGCCTTCACTTTTAAAAGCAATTTCAGCGCAGCTGAAGCAATCGACCATAAAATAACACCGTAAGACTTATGAACTTAAATTTTTCTGACTTTTCCGCAAACCAACGCTATCACTTAATGACGCAAACAGTCATTCCACGTCCTATTGCTTGGGCGCTGACCGACTCAAGTAATGGCTCTTTTAATTTAGCGCCATTCTCCTATTTTACCGCCGTCTCTAGCGCACCACCAATACTCATGCTCTCGGTCGGCAAAAAACCTAATGGTGATAGCAAAGATACTTTAGTGAATATTATCAAAACAAAAAAAATAGTTATTCATATTGCTTCCGAGCGCCATGCTTCACTGGTCACTCAAACAGCACAAACATTAGCACATGGAGAATCAGAGCTGACCAATGCAGGTATTGAAACCACCGATTTTTCTGGGTTTTCACTGCCAAGATTAACACAATGTGACATTGCCTATGGTTGTGAGCTTTATGAAATTAAAGAGCTAGGTGATGTGCCGCAAAGTTTAATTTTTGTTGAAATAAAACAGCTCTATATTAATGATAGCGTTGCCGATTTAGATGATAAACAACGAGTCAAGATACATACCGAGCGCATACAACCTTTAACACGCCTTGGGGGCGGCGAATATGCCTCAACCACGGCGCCATTTACTATGACAAGACCTAAATAAAGCTACCAAAAAATCGATTTAATAAAGGAAACATTATGGCTAGAACAATCGTAATTACAGGCGCTAACCGTGGTATAGGCTTAGCGATGACGACAATTTGCCAACAAAAGGGGGATACGGTTTATGCACTATGTAGACAAAGCTCGCCGCAGCTTGATGCCTTAGGTGTAAATATTATTGATCATGTTGATATTTCAACGGAGTTAGGCATTGAAAAAGCAAAATCAGCACTTGCTAATATCAACATAGATCTTCTCATAAATAATGCCGGTATATTGCGCGACGAGAGTTTGCAAGATTTTAATAAACAAACCATCACTGAACAATTCAATGTTAACGCACTAGCGCCACTCGCCTTATCACAGGCATTATTAGCCAATTTTTCCGCTGGCAGTAAAATTGCTTTTATTACCTCTCGCATGGGCTCTATTACCGATAATGGCTCAGGTGGTCGGTATGGTTATAGAATGTCAAAAGCGGCATTAAATATTGGAGCCATGTCACTAGCAAAAGACTTAAGCGCCAAGCAAATAGCCGTTGGAATTTATCACCCTGGTTATGTGCAAACAGATATGGTCAACGCTGGTGGTGAAAGGGTTAATGGAGATATTAGTGCCGATATTGCAGCACAGCGGTTATTAGGGCTGATGAACGAATTAACAATGGCTGATTCTGGCGTATTCAAACATTCTAATGGTGAGGTATTACCTTGGTAGCACTTAACTAAAAGCTAACAGAACAACCAAGCAGCGATCGGTAAATATCGCTGCTTTTTCATTCTCTTTTTTGCTTATTTGTTATATCATTACGGCTGATTTACTCAGATAGCTTTCATCCATCCCCAACTCTTTAAAAAAGGCTTGCATCATCAAAAGCGTTATCAACCTCTGTAAAAAGGTTTTAGGCTCAAAAGCAACTAAAACCAGTAAAAAAGCAACAACACTCAAAGACCCCATAGTGCTATCACGTGATCAGCACCCAGTATCTCGTCAACTTCTTAGCCCAAGCGCCTTAAAAGTTTTATATCGTCTCAATAAAGGCGGCTATGATGCTTATCTTGTTGGCGGTGGAGTACGTGATATTTTGCTTGGCTTAAAACCAAAAGATTTTGATATTGCGACCAACGCAACCCCTGAGCAAATTAAAGCTTTATTTCGAAACTGTCGTTTAATCGGTCGTCGCTTTCGTTTAGCGCACATTGTTTTTGGTCGAGAGATTATTGAAGTAGCAACATTTCGTGGTCACCACGATGAAAAAGAGCAGCAAGATAAAAAAACCTCTAAGCAAAGTGAACATGGCATGTTATTGCGCGACAATATCTATGGCAGCATAGATGAAGATGCACAGCGTCGCGATTTCACCATTAACGCCCTATATTACTCAACGAAAGATTTTAAGGTTTATGATTTTGCCAATGGTGTAAAAGATGTTGAAAATAGAGTCGTTCGTTTAATTGGTGACGTTGAAACCCGCTATAGAGAAGATCCTGTGCGCATGTTACGCGCCATACGCTTTGCAACCAAATTAGATATGGAAATCGAAGCGCAAACTAAAGCGCCGATAAAAGCACTTTCCTCGCTAATGGCGAATATACCTGCCGCCAGAATGTTTGAAGAGTTTTTGAAAATGTTTATATCTGGTAAAGCCGTTGCCAACTTCGAGCAATTACGTGATTACCACCTATTTAAGTTCTTCTTTCCTGCTGTTGATCAGGCATTGGACAACAACGATGAACAACTAGAGCGCTTTATCATGCTCGCCATGGCAAATACCGATAAGCGCATTAATAATGATCAACGTGTTACTCCAGCTTTCTTATTTGCCGCTATGCTTTGGTATCCATTACAAAACTACATAAGACAAATTAACACCAATAATTCATTGCCTCCTCAGGATGCCTTTTTTGCTGCACTTAATGAAATTATGCCAGAGCAACAACGCAGCATCGCCATTCCTAAACGCTTTCAGGGCGTGATGAAAGATATTTGGATATTACAAGAAAAGCTAGCGCGCAGAGAAGGTAAAAGAGCATTTAAAGCTTATGAGCACCCTAAATTCCGTGCGGGTTATGACTTTTTATTACTACGCAGCGAAATTGAATCGGACAATGTGCAATTAGCAGAGCTAGCCAAATGGTGGACTGACTTTCAAAATGTCTCTAATGATGCTCAAGTACAAATGGTTAAAAGCATCAAAGGCCCTCAAGGTAGCAAACGACGTTCTCCAAGAAAACGTCGTAAGCCCATTGCTAAACCGCCAACCGAGTAAGTAGCAAGTGACACTTTCACTCAACACCGCATATATAGGCTTAGGCAGTAATTTATCTGAGCCTATTACTCAGGTGCAAAACGCAATCAAAGCCATTGAAAAAATACCTCACAGTCAAGTTACACAAGTATCTTCTTTATATTTAAGTAAACCCATGGGCCCGCAAGATCAGGATGATTACATCAATGCGGTGCTTGCGTTAGAAACGCCTCTTACCCCGCTTGAGCTATTAGATGCACTGCAAACTATTGAAAATAAAGCAGGCAGAGTACGCAAAGATAATCGTTGGGGGGCTCGAATTTTAGATCTCGACATTATTTTATTTAGTAATGAAGTCATTAATTCTGAGCGCCTGACAATCCCACATTACGGTATGTGTGAGCGAGAATTTGTATTACTACCTTTAGCTGAAATTTCTCCAGACTTGGTACTACCAAATGGTGAAAGTGTAAAACTTTTGAGCCAAAATATTGCCAATAATGCCATGGTAAAATTAGGCTAAACAAAACAGCATATTGCAGTTAAAAAAAATTTGTGCGAAAGTAGTCCAACTGAGTAATTACTCAACTTAACCAATTAACTCAACAAACGTATTGAGAACTGTATGGCCAAAATAACCACATCAACCTTGTTTAAAATGAAACAACAAGGGCAAAAAATATCTACCATTACTGCCTATGACGCTAGCTTTGCTAAACTTTTTGACCAAGCAGGCATTCACGCCATCTTAATTGGTGATTCACTTGGTATGGTGCTGCAAGGGCAAGATGACACGCTACCCGTGTCAATTGATGATATGGCTTATCATACCCAATGCGTCAAGCGTGGTGTGGAAGACACACTGATCATCGGTGATATGCCTTTTATGAGCTATGCCACAACCGAGCAAGCATTAGTCAATGCCGCTAAACTCATGCAAGCAGGCGCTAGTATGGTAAAAATGGAAGGCGGCGCTTGGTTAGTAGAAACAATTAAATCGCTTGTAGAGCGCGGCATCCCAGTTTGTGCTCACTTAGGGTTAACACCACAGTCAGTGAATGTATTTGGCGGCTTTAAAGTACAAGGACGCGAAGATGCTCAAGCACAACAAATGATCAAAGATGCTCAAGCATTAGAAGCTGCTGGAGCACAATTACTCGTCTTAGAGTGTATTCCTGAGCCACTTGGTAAAGCCATTTCTGAAGCTATTTCAATTCCAACCATAGGCATTGGCGCTGGCAAATACACCGACGGCCAAATCTTGGTAATGCATGATGCTTTAGGTATTTCATGTAGTTACATGCCTAAGTTTTCAAGAAACTTCATTAAAGAGACTGGCGATATTAAAAAAGCTATTGAGCTTTATATCAGTGAAGTCTCAAAGGGTAATTTCCCTGGCGAAGATCATATATTTAAATAACGCCTCTGCCTTTAGAAAGAGCAAAGTAGAGACAAAATAAAGAAAGACATCATGAACACAGTTGAAAATATCAAAGATCTACGCGCGCAAGTTAAAGCGTGGCGTATGCAAGGGTTAACCATTGCTTTTGTCCCAACCATGGGTAATTTGCACGATGGTCACTTAGCTTTAGTAAAAGCAGCTCATCGTTATGCTGATAAAGTTATTGTGAGTATTTTCGTCAACCCAATGCAATTTGGCTTAAGTGAAGATATTGATAATTACCCCAGAACATTAGCGCAAGACAAAGCAAGCCTGATTTCTGTGAATACTGATTTATTATTTACCCCAACTGCCGACACTATTTATCCCAAAGGTTATGGTGATAATAGTTATGTAGAAGTACCTAATATTTCAGACTTACACTGTGGCGCTAGTCGCCCAGGACATTTTCGTGGTGTCGCTACTGTCGTCTGTAAATTATTCAACCTTGTACAACCCGACGTCGCTTGTTTTGGCTCAAAAGATTATCAGCAACTGCAAGTGATTCAAACCATGGTTGAAGATTTATCGATGCCGGTTGATATTATCCCCGTGGAGATTATTCGTGAAAAATCTGGCCTTGCCATGAGCTCGCGAAATGGTTACCTGACCCCTGAAGAGCTAGCCATAGCACCCGCGCTTTATAAAACCTTACAATGGTTAAGCGAAGAGTTACGTAAAAGCCATCAACCAAGAGATTATGCCGCACTGGTGATGCAAGCCTCAGAGCAAATAGAAAAAGCTGGTCTTAAAACCGATTACATCAATCTTTGTCATGCCCAAACATTAGCGCCAGCGATGCCTAATGACAAAGAAATCGTTATTCTTGCCGCTGCTTATTTGGGTAAAGCAAGGTTGATTGATAACTTGCCAGTGAGTTTGTAGAAATTAATAATCATCTTATCAATTTGTGAATCTTGTTCACTTTTTAAATAAAGAGTGAACAAGATAGTGATATTAATGTGAATATGTCACCACAAGCGTATTAATGTCTTCAATTAATATTTTTTCATTATAGCACCACCAATTAGCATGATAAGAGGTAAAGGAACTATTAGTGCAAATGAGAGAATTGTTCGAATCATAAAAATTAAAATATGCAATTGACGTAACATTTGAATCATAAAAATGATACCACCAAGTGCCATTTTCAGGAGCATCTTCTCTGGTATTAACCCTTAGTCTATCAACATCTCTGTCTCTATAATAATCGGTTCTAGTAACATAAACATAATGTTCAATCCCATCCCAATCCTGTGGTGCAGATGGTCCCATATCCATTGCAACTAGTGTGTCATACCATTTGGAGGGAGGATCTCCAACAAAAGGAATATCATAAAAAGGTAACGTAATTGAAGATTTATGTCCGTAATTTACTTGTATTGTATCCACCAAAGAAATTTCATCTCTGTCATCAGCAACCCATACAGAAATATTCCATATATTGGTGGCCCTAAGGGCGTCATCTTCCCCACTAGCTGAACTAAGATTTTGAATTTCAGCTGACACTGGAACCATGCGGATTGATTTCTGCCATTCATTCTCAGGAAAATCATGAAAGCTCTCAATTGTAGGAGAAATTAAACTCCCTGAATCATCGACATAATACTTTCTAACAGAGCCTTCTACATCTGCGACATCAAGTTCAAGGTAAAAATTAGTTGAATTAATACCTTCATATGGGTCATCTTTAGTTAACTTATCATATGCGCCTAAAACACTAACCGTTGGTGGTGTGTTTTCTATTTGCGGTTTTATTTCTATGTTGACAGTGGCCGTATTGGATTCACCATTATTTATTTCTGAACCATTTGTAGCAACAAAAGTAAAACTATCTTCCGTTTCATCATGCAAGGTATCATCAGCTGTATAAACAAATAAACCGCTATCAGGATTTGTTAATATCAAAGTACCTTGGGCTGGCTGGGTTTTAATTTCAAAACCTGTTTCAAAATCAGCTTGTAACATCCCTATTAACTCATCACCGATATCAGTTACATAAGTTGCATCGTACGCTTCTGGAGGATTCAGAGTGACTTCGGCATCAATCACTGTATTCAACGGCGTATCGTGTCCGCTATCGGTTATTGTGAATTGAAAGGCGATATGAGGCACATCTAAATCTTCAATGCTGAAAGTCATATCTAACGAGTTATTTTCATTTCTATTGGTAATGTCACCCGTTACACCATCATCAGTGAGAGATGAAATACTTAGGTTATTAGGGGTGATGTCAGTAAATAGGTAGTCAATTACACTTAACTCATCAACAAAAGTGTTTTCAACATAGTCTGGAATATTGCCCCTTCCAGCTAGGTCGAATAACCAATTGAGTTTACCCAATAAAGAGTTATATCCACCTATGATCGTAGTAACAAACCCTTCTGCTCCTGCTAAATATTGATTTTGTGTTTGCACGGTAAATGTTTTTTCTTCATGAGAAAAGAAAGTTAATGAGTTACCATCATTTACTTTTGAAGTATTTAAATAGGATGATATTTTTGATTTTCTACCTGGGATGAAGCTCGAAATATATGTTTCAAATGGTTCAAAACATAAAGCAATAGTATCCTCAATATGATCAGCCCATATAACGACAGAAGATATAACAGCTAAACCAGATATTAGTCCCAATGGTGCACCGGCACCACTAGAGATCAATACTGCTGATGCTCCTATAAGTGCCACACTTGAAGTGACATAAATAGTCGTATGAAATGCTTCACTTTCACATTCAGTCAACGATAATCGATTTGATACATTTAAAGAAGGACTTGATGTTTTATAAAAACTTGCAGGCTTTAAAACACTTTCAAAAAAGTTATTGTTTTCAAAGATAATCTGAGCAAAGTATTCAAGCTCATCTGAAGTTAACGAAGAGAAAACTTCATTGCTTAGGCTTAATGTGTCTTTAAAAGTGTTTAATAATTCAATCTCTTCAGGCAAAGCATTGCTTGCCAATTTATTTTGTATAATTTCGTCAATTTGAAATTTTGTTTTAGTGAAATACTCATTTATATAAATTTCAGCGTCTCCGAAAGTGGCGCTTGAATCCTGTGCTTGGTATTCATAAGTAACAACTTCGCCTTCAATTGTTAACTCTAGTGATTGCAGCCCTGTAGCCCCCATTGGTGGAAAATAAACTAGTTGTTTATCAGCTGTAACTGCAAACTTTATTGCTTTCCCATTTAAGGTGGCATCAATTACCCCTTCTGTAATATCAGCAAAATTAACATTAATTGTCGTTAATTTTGCGGTGGTAGCGCTTGTTTCACCATTTGCTAACGCTAAAACAGGTGTTACCGCATTTATAGTTAAGGTAAGTGCTTCTGTTGTTGTTCGATTGTCACTATCTGTTGCAGTAGCTGTACACCTTGCTACTGTTTCAACAGGAACGCTTGGCGCTGTATAATTATTGCCATCAAGCGAGCCAATATCACACAATAAATTAACAGCAATTTCAGTTGATTTATGATCAGTTGCAGATGAGGTTATTTGGATTGTGCTGCCCTCATCAACGGAAAAAGAATCAACGCTAATTGATATTGTTGGTGGGCTTGCTGTAGGCTCAACTACTTGTGGTGATTCACTGTCTCCACCACAGGCAACTAAAATAGAAATCAGCAATATAGAAATAACTGTTCGCACAGTATTCATTGACAGTAACTTGAGATCGCACATTACAATTCCTCCTAAGAACCCCTAATACTGACGAATTGGATAGAAAATTGCCGTCATTAGCTATATGTATGTTAAAGAGAACCTTTGATAATTAAGCTTAGTTAACAGATAAGATTTAACCTCCCCCCAATTGGGTGGAGTTTTTCTGGCTTTAATTGGCAGCTTTGACATTTGGTGACTACACTGAAAAGATCCCGCGCAAGGAATTTGAGAAATTTCATGGACTTTGACAAATATAATGGTGTTATTGAATCTATTTATCAGGCTTCCATTGATGCACAACATTGGGATACTACACTCAAAGATATCAGTGATTATTTTCATTCAGAAGGCGCAGGATTATTTAGCCAAAATCCATATAGCCAAGAAGTTAGATCTATTGCCTTTTTAGGATTACAAGAAGGCTACTTAGAAAGCTATGGTGAGTATTATGGTCATATAAATCCAACATTCACTGACTATGCAGAGCTGCGTTCAGGCGTTATGTTCACTGAGCAAGTTTTTAATGCACGCCACCAAGATGAAAATTTTTATAGAAACACTACGTTTAATAATGAGTGGATGAATCCTCAAGGCTTTTCACATGCGGCAGGCGGTATGTTAATTGCCGATGGTACCAATACCTTAAACTTCAGTTTAATTCGCTCATCTAAGCAGGGGTTATACTCCCAACAAGAATTAAAGGTGCTAGAGGCATTGTCAAAACACATCTGTAAAGCAGTACAACTATCTAAAGTTTTTGAGCGAACAAATTACCGTATGCGAAATGCTGAACATATATTAGCGAATATGGGTTATGGTATTTTGATAATAGACAATGAGCAAAACGTATTAGAAAGTAATCAGTGTGCATTAAGCAGCATAGAAAAGAATCCTATTTTAACCATTAAACATAGGAAGTTAGTCAGTCGAAATATAGGCTTTAACAAGCAGCTTAAAAGTGAGTTAAAGCAAACTATGGTGAATTCAATGCTGAAAAAAGAAATACCCTTGCGCCTTAATTTGCCTCAATATGAAAACTTATTATTAATATTGATGCCGGTAATGCCCGAGATGCAATCACAGTTTGATCGCCCAGTAGCCCTGCTAATCATTAAAGAGTGTGTTGCCGACACGCCACTAAATATGAACTATTTACAGCAAAGCTATCATTTAAGTCCTTGTGAAGCGCGTTTAACAAAATACTTGGTAGAGGGTTTGGAATTAAAACGTGCTGCTTATGAAATGGGGGTGAGTTATGAAACCGCTCGTTGGTATCTCAAATCAATATTTGAAAAAACCGGGACGCATCGACAAATAGATTTAATTCTTAAAATTAATATTGACCCTGTGGTGCGATTAGCTACTTAACCAGAAATTAATAATAAACTGTTTAGATAATTTAAGCATTGCACAGCGCTTATTTTGTTTTAAAAGCCATAACACACGCCTGACAAATACAAGCTCGGCCTCTGTCAGCTGCTGGCAGCTTTTCCAAAAGACCTTTGGGAAAGCTGATATCAGGGTTAGCACACCAACACGCTTGCTCACCATTAGTGCTCAATACATTTGCACAAGCATTATTTTGCTTACATAAAGGGCAAGTAAGTGACTCTGCAGATTTTGATTGTTCGGCCGACATAGTAATCCCTAATATTAAGCCTTTACCGCAGCCAACAGTTGCGGTAAGAAGTTCTCACTTTCTTGTGCTAGTAGGCACTGCTCAGCCAAAATATCTCTCAAATTTTGCTTGGTCGTTAATGGGTTAGCTAAAACGACTCTAAAAACAATCACTTTTTCATCGTTATAGCGACCTACTTTGATCCGGGTGCGAGAAACAAAAGAGCGACCGTCTTCGCGTTGGCGTTTTTGAATGAACTTCGTTAACTTCCCTAACAGCATATTTAACTCGGCTTGCTGCTCATCTCCAGCGTGTGCTAACAATGTTTGTACTGATTTAGGTACATATCGGTAGGTTAACAAGCACAACTCTGGCTCAGTAATTAATTCAAAGTCTTCATGCTGATTGATAATGTCAGCAAAGTATTCCGCTTTTTCTATGGCTTGGTTAATTAACATCTCATAGCCAGGGCGGCTGATAATATGCAGGCTCGCGTAGACTAACATGGCCATACCAGGGCGAGAGCCTTCTAAAGTATGGCTACCTAGATCTTTAGAGCCTTGGCGCAAGATATATTCCGCATGATGTTCTATATCCGCCACAGAAGCAGGATCTTTAAATAACACCACCCCTGCCCCCATAGGCACATACATTTGCTTATGAGCGTCAATAGTGACTGAGTCTGCCCGCTCTATGCCAGCTAATAAACCTCGGTGTTTATTCGACAATAAAGTTGCCCCACCCCACGCGGCATCGACATGAAAATGACACTGATATTTCTCGGCGATATCTGCCATTTCATCTAACGGATCAACATTCCCCGTTTCTGTGGTACCAGCAACACCAACAATAGCTAACACCTTAATGTTTTGTGCGGCCAATTGCTGACACTTTTTTGCTAACTGTTGGCAATTTATTTTATTATTTTCGTCCGTTTCAATAGCAATAACACTGTCTTGACCGAGACCTAAAATATCGGCTGACTTTTTCAATGAATAATGGCCACGCTCAGAGACTAATATTGCTAAACCTTGATAACCATAATGCTGCAAAGCCGAAAATAAACCAGATCGGCTGATACCGTTAAAATTGCCTTGGGCTTTTAATAATTTATTACGGGCAACCCAAAGGGCGGTAATGTTAGCTACTGTACCACCTGAGCAAAAAGCGCCTAACGAGTGTTGAGCACTATGCATCCAAGCTTGATAAAAATCTCCACCTTCTTGATAAACCAAGTTATGCATCATGCCTAACACTTGTCGTTCAAGTGGTGTAAAAGCTTTAGAAGTTTCCACCTTCACTAAGTTTTGATTTAAGCCAACCATCAACTTAGATAAGGGTAAAATAAAAGAAGGTAACGCTGAGGTCATATGCCCAATAAAACTAGGACTTGCAGTATGTACTGATTGCGCCACTAATTTATCTAATAAGTGATGCATATGATCAGACACAAATTCAGGTTGCTCTGGTATGCGCGGACAAATAAAATCTTGTTCTATATCGGTTAATGCGTTTTTACTGGCAACAATATGATTATTAAGAAAGCCGGCAAGGTTATGCGACATTTCTTGTTCGATACGGCCTAATGTAGAATCAGGCGCTTCGGCAATGGTAAATATTCTATGTAAAGACTCATTTGTTGCTTGCGCTGTGCGTTTACTCGCAGTCATACCAATTCACTAGAAAGTTATACGTTTAAGCGAGGCACTTTAATAAAAAAACGAGCAAATGTCTTCTATTTTCAGAATAAAGAGTGCTTATACCCAAACCGCTATCACCAAATTAATTGATAAATGAGCTAGCGTAAATTAATCCTGCCTGTGTGCACATAACAAAAGAGGTGATTATCATCAATATTTTGCTTTTCACTGATTTCATGATTATTTCCTTTAAACATTACAAATATGTTTAAATACAATCAATAGACATGCCAAATAAATAACCCATTGATTTTATAGATATAAAAATCAATGGTTTTTTACTAACGTTGTCAATAGTGGTGAATATCACCACAAAATAGTGACTTTAGATAGTTTAGCGGCGAAGTGTTAACTGCCAACAAACTTGCCCGCTCGCTTGGTATTTCGCTTCAAAGGGCGTTAACGGCTGCTCAGAAACTGGCAATTCACACAGTTCACCAGTGAGTTTTACTTGCTTAGCGGCCTGTTGAAACTCTTGCAAATATAACGGCCAATTACTGCGTAAAATCAGTGTTTCACCGATACTGGTCATTTGCGGAAATACTGCACTACCATGCCAACGACGCTGTAAGTGTTTTGATTTTGGCCAAGGGTTGGGATACAAAATATAATGCTTAGTAACAGGCCAATTCGCTGCTTTTACTAAGCGATAAAAGTCATTAAGATCAGCACGCACCAAATGATAGTTTTGCGCTTGGTAACCATCTTCAGTCGAAAAACCTTCAACATTTCGATTGATGCGACTGTCTGACTTATCAACACCAATAACTAAAGCATGTGGATTTTGCTCAGCCAATATACGCGTGCTTTGCCCGACACCACAACAAGCATCGAGAATAATTTCACCACTAGGATGTTCAGCTAAAAATGCTTGAACATGCAAATCCATCGCTGTAAACGCTTGCTCGGTGTGCGCTTGAAAAGGCTTTTGAAAAGGGTGTTGCAAATGCTTTTTCACCACCTCATCAAGTTTTTCATGTATCCCTGATTGATTAGTGACTATCGCTTTTGAGTCACCGGTTAGCTGATTTGTATCCATTGTAAATATTACCTACTTAACTTTGCTTTTCATTAACTGCGTAAGCCAATACCTTTACTGATCAGCGTCATCGCTATCGTAAATAAGGTTACAATAAAAAAGCCAATCACAGCAAAAGCAGTAGTGATGCTGACATCAGAAATCCCCAAAAAGCCATAACGAAAGGCGTTAACCATATAGACAATGGGATTGATTTGCGAAACACCTTGCCAAAAATCAGGCAGTAAACTGATTGAGTAAAATACGCCACCAAGGTAAGTCAAAGGCGTTAATACAAAGGTTGGAATAATAGAGATATCATCAAAACTACCGGCAAAAATAGCATTAATCAAACCACCTAAAGCGAAAGTGGCAGAGGTTAACGATACGGTCGCAATAATCACCCAAATATTATGGATTTGAATATCCACAAACAGTAAAGATACCAAGGTAACGATTAAGCCCACTAAAATACCGCGTGCCATACCGCCACCAACATAACCGGCGACAATCACCCAATTAGGCACAGGCGCTACGAGCATTTCTTCCACATTACGCTGCCATTTCGCACTAAAAAAGGACGAAGCAACATTCGAATAGGAGTTAGTAATAACGCTCATCATAATCAGCCCAGGCACAATAAACGACATGTAATCGAAGCCGCCCATTTCACCAATACGAGAGCCGATAAGTGAGCCAAAAATAACAAAATACAAACTGATAGTAATAGCTGGTGGCACTAATGTTTGTACCCAAATACGCAGAAAGCGCTGAACTTCTTTAGTTAGAATACTTTTTAAGGCGATAGAATTATTCACAAGTTTAAGCCTCTACTACCGTTGATTTTTCGGGTTGTTTTTCCGATTTTTTGTTCGAAATTAGATTAACAAATAGTGCCTCTAACCGATTGCTTTTGTTGCGCATACTTAATACATCAACCCCTTGATTTGATAATTGCTCAAACACTTGGTTAAGGCTTTGTTTTTTGCTTAAATCAACCTCTAAAGTGTGGTTGTCAATCACTCTACTTTCAATATTTTCTAGCTGAATGATTTTATCATGAGGCACTAAATCAAAAACAAAAGTTTCAATATCTAATTGTGCCAATAAAGCTTTCATACTGGTATCTTCAACGATTTCACCACCATCAATAATGGCTATATTACGACACAACATTTCTGCTTCTTCTAGGTAATGTGTGGTGAGAATAATCGTAATACCTTCTTTGTTAAGCTGGCGAAGAAAATCCCACATACCGCGTCGCACTTCAATATCTACGCCTGCCGTTGGCTCATCTAAAATCAACATCTTAGGCTCATGCATCAAAGCACGCGCTATCATTAAACGACGCTTCATACCGCCAGATAATTCTCTGGCTGCAGAGTTACGCTTGTCCCATAGCTCTAATTGTTTTAAATATTTTTCAGCGCGCACTACAGCTGTTTTTCTATCAACGCCATAATAACCCGCTTGATTGATTAAGATATTCATCAAGGGCTCAAACTGATTAAAGTTAAACTCTTGCGGCACTAAACCAATAAAAGATTTTGCTTTTTCTAAATCAGTGTCAATATCATAGCCATATATTTTCACCTGCCCGTGGGTTTTATTTACCAAAGAGGTAATAACACCAATAGTGGTAGATTTACCCGCACCATTAGGACCAAGCAACGCAAAAAAGTCACCTTGTTTAACGGTTAAATCAATACCTTTAAGGGCTTGAAAACCACCTTTATACGTTTTTGCAAGTGAGCTTATTTGCAAAGCATTCGAGTCTAATGCGTCTGTCATAATTTACCTTTAAGTATGCGAATAAAAAATCATCAAGGAGTGGAAAACGATACCAAGTTGATTTAATAAACTCGCTGAGTGGGGAGTACCTTAATCAACTTGGTATCAATATGGTGCTATTAATCAAGATTTCAACTACAGAAACACGTGATTAATCAGAATAAATTTACCAGTAAGCTGAAACCTTGATGTACATGGATAAATCCTAAATATCTATATGTTATAATTAGCACCATAATTCTCTCTACATCTTTTTATCGATGTGATTTATGACTAAAAAATCCCTCTCTATTCGCGAAAACACCATCTTTGATGGGCTATTTACCAAGTACTTTTTAAAGTCCCTTTTTACTCTATGGTTTAAATTAGCAGGTTGGAAAATCTGTGAACGCCCTCCTGAAGGCGCAGGCGTTGCTATTGCGGCACCACACACGTCAAACTGGGATTTTATCTACGCGCTTGGCGCCGCAGTACTGCAAGATGTGAAAATCTATTTCTCCATTAAAGATAGCTTGTGTAAAGTGCCTGTGCTGGGGACTTGGCTAATGTGGCTAGGCGCTATGCCAATAGATCGTTCATCAAAAGGACAGGGGCAAGTTGAGCAAATAAAAGCCTTTATTAATTCCCAAAAAGACAAACGCGTATTTTTCTTATTTACCCCAGAAGGAACCCGTGGCGCAGTCAGTAAGTGGAAAACAGGTTTTTACCATGTGGCACAAGGTTGCAAGTTGCCCATTTTTCTCGCCAAGGTTGATTACCTAAGCAAGGAAGCTGGCGTGTTTCATACCTTTAAGCTCACTGGCGATAAAGAAGAAGATATTCAAGCAATACAGGCGTCTTATACCAGTATCCAAGGTAAACATCCCAAGGATCAATACCCATTATATGATGGTCAGCTCCCCGCTATTTCAGAAGCTGAAGCCGCCGTTATCAGAGCACTTTATTCTTTTAAAGGGGTTGCTACAAAAATGGAAATTACCGCTAAAGCAAAATTGGCTGAGCTATCTAGCAATATGCTTACTCTGTTAATAGAAAAAGGTTTATTAGAAAAAAGTGAAAAAACGCCTGAAAGCAAAGAAACCGCTTACCAGCTAACCTTTGCTGGTAAGGGTTGCTTTCTACATTTATCACCCACACTTTAATACTTAATCTGAGCTCGGCTTAACAAATACCACACTGGATAATGCTGGCACGATAAAACCATTTTTATCTGCTTTACTCACTTTAACCACCTCATCAACACCGTTTTGTTGAATGGGGTGAAGTTGGTATTCACTCGCTTTATCATAAGCAAATGTCTGTGCCTTGGTGCTAGTATTAAAGATAACTATCAAGCTTTCGGCGTTATCATCTACCGACTTGCCTAGCGTATCGTCGAGCTTCATTACTAGCAAACCTAATTGTGCGTTGTCAGTATTCAAAAAGCTCACTTTAGTGTTAATTTCATCACCTGTGGTAAGCCTAAATAATGGCGAACTCGTGCGCAATGCTAGCATGTTTTCAAATACGCTAGCGCTAAATTCAATATGCTTAGCTTGCACCTGATCTCGGCCTTGATGCCCTTTAAGTACCTCTTTGATTAATGGCCAGTTATCCTTATCTTTATCTGCTGGCGGCAGACCAACATTGTAGTAGTTGTTTTGTTTAGTAAAGTCGACGCGGTTAAACCAATCGCCATAATCATAACTATCACGTAGGAAGGATTTAGAGCGCATAAACTCACTACCCATGTGCAAAAATGGAATGCCTTGGGCGAATAACGCAAACGATAAACTTTGCAGGTGCATTCTAACGCGATCCTCTGTTGAAACATCAAACGCTAGACGGTACTGGCTATTATCCCATAAGGTTTGATTATCATGTTTCGAGACATAGTTAATGGTATCCGCAGGATCGAGCGCGTAACCTGTTGGTTGGTCGCCATAAGGAACATCTTTACCCAATACCTGCACACCATGGCTTTTCTTGAGTGGGAAAGTTGATAAGTTACCTGCTAAACCCACACGTAATTGATCCATGCGAAGATCGTACTCTTGACGTGACTGAGCTTTTGTTTGCCTTTCATTAGGCTGCGTAAGTAAGCCATTGCCAAGACCTTGTGAATCGCGGGTATTATTGCCGCCGCCACGTACAGCATCACGAAGTCTATCAGTGTAAGTACCGATTTCTGTACCGCCAAGCTCTAATTGGCTCGCTTGAACAAAGCGACTGTTATTAGCCACCTCACCAAAATTCCAACCCTCGCCATAAAAATAGGTATCACTATCTACTGCACGCACAGCTTCTCGTGCAGCCAACATAGCATTTTTGTCTTGGTGGCCCATCAAGTCAAAACGAAATCCATCAATTTTATAGTCTCGCGCCCAAACCACTAATGAGTCTGTCATCAGCTTTGCCATCATAGCTCGTTCAGTGGCGGTATTACCGCAGGTGTAACACGTTGATTGTTCAACTTCACCTGTGATGACATTAAGGCGGTGATAGTAATTAGGCACAACTTTATCTAGCACCGACTTTTCTTTTAAACCAAATTGATAAGTGTGGTTATATACCACGTCCATGATGACGCGAAAGCCCAAACCATGGATACTTTGTACCATTTCACGAAATTCAACTAAACGGCTTTCACCTTGAGGGTTTAGCGCATAACTACCTTCTGGCACTGTATAATGAAAAGGATCATAGCCCCAGTTGAAATTGTCTAATTGACGCAACTCACTGACGATTAACTGCGCCTGCTCAGTGCTGGTATCAAAGCTTGCTAATAGCGATTTCAAACTTTGTTTGTCATTAAAATTAGCCGAACAAATGCTCATGGTTAAATCTGTATCACAGACTTTCGCTTTTACCTGTGCAACCGTGTCATTAATATCGACCGACTGAGAAGCATCCTCATTGATGCTCGCCAAATCGTAAGTTGGTAATAGATGTACATTATTCAAGCCTGCTTTTTTCAACGCTTTTAAATGTTGTATGCCATGCGATTTCTGTTCACTAAAGGCTTTATATTTACCGCGAAAGTCATCATTCGATAGTGCATTATCATCTGAGCTAAAATCACGGATGTGAGTTTCATAAAAAATATTATCTTCAACATTTTTTACTGTCGGCACTTGATGATTCAACCAGTTTTTCGGTTGGGTTGCGCTATCATTTAAATCAATTACTTGTGAGTACTTACTGTTGATTGCCAAGCTTAGAGAGTAAGGGTCGGTGGTAATAAGAGTTTCAACTTGCTTTGATTCTGGATGGTACACAGTTACTTGATATTGATAATAAGCCCCTTTCAAAGCGCTATCGCCTGTAACAGACCAAACGCCGGTATTAGAATCTTCAACCATAGCTAAATAACTGGGCTGCATTGCTTGCATTTTATCGTCAAACAACAAAACATTAACTTGCTGTGCCGTCGGTGCCCATAGTTTAAAACTCACACCATCAGCAGTAATAGTTGCCCCTAAGTCGCTTACTTCATCAGCGTCATTTTCACCTTGCGTATACAATGCATCAAGCACTGCCCCTGTTTGCACAAAAGAAACTTTTTGTGCTTGCTGACTTTTATCAAGACCAACAACCAATAATTGCTGCTTTAACCAAGCTTTAGCCTGGTTAGTTGATAAGTCTAGCTTATAAGCTTGAAAATCAGCTAAATGCGGAAACTTTTTCGCTAAATCATCAGGTAAAGCAATCTCAGTTAAGATACGGTTATCAAAGGCTGTTTTTGAAGTATTAACTAACTGATATAGCACCTTTTCATCTGATTTAGGTAACACCAATAACTCAGGTGTTAACCAGTGAGCGGCACTGTCACTTGCTAAACTCACGTATTCACTGACAAGCTTTGCATTCTGCTCAACGACAACTGAAGGCGAGTTTTGTTTTTTAGTATCATCACCACAAGCCGTGAGTAGCAATGAAGCGGAGAATGTTGCAAAAGCAATAAGTGAAGCTTGGTTCTTTTTCATAATAACAAGTCGGTAAAATTTATATTGATACTAACTTACTTGTTCGGCTGCGATAAAAAAACTAGTTTCGCACTGATGCATACGTATTCAGACAAATTTATTAAAAATCATACAAAAAAAAGACTTACTGAAGTTATTCAGTAAGTCTTTCAATTTATTGGTTAGTCATTTTTGTAACAATTAACCTATTTATCGCAACCCACTTATGGCTGGCACTGCTGGATAATCATACTACCAACATTAGCACCTTGAGCTGGGTTCGCTTCATTGAGTGTTAATAAGAAGCTATAGGTACCTGCCGCTAAAGTCGTTTGGTTATTGTCAGTGCCTGCATTGTTATAGGCAACAGGATAGCTAACCCCTAAGGTTAAATCTGCACCATTAATTTCAGTGCTACCATCAGCTTGTGCCCACAATTGAGTCTCCCAACTACCATCACTTGATGCTAGTTTGAACTGCATAGCACCATCAAAGTCAGCAACGGCTTGATAAACATTATTGCCTTTATAATGTAAACGATAAGCTTCTTCTGCATTCCAACCAGAATGATCGCCTTTGACATATAATTCACCGTCACCGGCAATATTGAAAGGAATTGGATCGGCTGAATCTACTAAGGCATCACAATCAACCGTGGGTGAAACACTACTAACCGTTAACACTGGTGTTGCATCTGAGGCATCAAGGGTGAAAGTAAAACTACCCTCTGCATCGGCAGTGAAATCCATACTGCCGCCATTGTTTGTCACCGCAATGGAGTCTGCATCAATGCTAATATCAGTAAAACCTAAGTCAACTGCCACTGAATCAATCGAAGTAATAGTAAAGGTTTGCACGCCAGCAGTTAACGTCGTGTTTAAGCTATAAACGCCATTACCGTCGTAGGTGAAAGTATCTGCAGCATCAAAGCCGTCGTTGCCGTTATTATTCATTGAACCACGTAAATAAATAGTGTTAGTGCCATAAGGAGCAATATCTGGTGCGTCACGAGTAACCCCCGCAGCTAAGCCAGCACCTTGATTAGCGCCTTGTGGTTTAACAAAAACAGCTGTAGTTAGTGCTGGTACGGTAAAGGTACCGTCACTTGCGCCGACGGTAAAACTTGCTCCTTGCACACTCACATCAGCAGAGGCTTGCTGCACAGCATGTAATTCAAAACCACTGGCGGTTGCCACCGTATGAGACTGCTCATTGTTAGTGCCGTTAATAACGACAACAATTGCATCATTATTGGCATCCAAATCAGTCAGACCTGTGCCGTCATCAATACTCATAACAATCAAACCTTTGGTTTGACTAACGCCGGTATTATGAAAACCAACACGATCATAAACATCTTGCGCAGTCGCTAATCTAAATAATTTACTGCTGTTACGAATTGAAAGAAACTCTTGGAAAATAGCGCTAGCAAAGTCTATATGACTCGCTTGCACTGTTGTTTCTGGGTTGCCAATAAGCGCTGTTATATCAGCAACCGATTTACCATCATCAATCTCTAACGGTAAGCCAACATTCCAGTTATTAGTGTTTTTGGTGAAATCAACTAGGTTATACCAATCACCATTGTTATAACTGTTTTTATCCATTGATTTTGAGCGAAGTAAATCACCACCAATTTGTAAGAAAGGAATACCCTGACTCAATATTGGCATAGTAATAGCGATATTTTGTGCACGAACTCTATCATCAACAGACATGTCGCTTGCTAAACCGTACTGTAGTTTATCCCATAACGTTGAACCGTCATGCTTAGAGACATAATTGATAATGTCAGCGGGATCTTTTGCATAGGATGATTGCGAGAAATCTTTTCCTGAATTAATAACGCCGGCTTTATCTTGTAACTGATAATCTTGCAAGGTGCCCGCTAAACCTAAGCGCATAATGTCTTGATCATTTAAGCTAGCAGCGCTATTAAACAGTGACGCACCACGAATGATGTCACGGGGTCTGTCGTTGAAAGTCCCCACTTCAGAGCTGGCCATTTCATATTGAGCTGCTTGTTCATACCCCTGATCAGAACGTCCCCAACCTTCACCATAAAAGTAAGTATCATCATCTACCGCTTGCACCGCAGTGCGAGCATTAAGAATAGAGTCTTTTGAATGGCTGCCCATAATATCAAAGCGGAATGCATCAAATTTATAGGCTTGTGCCCACATCACCAATGAGTCGCTCATTAGCTTATCCATCATCTGATGCTCTGTTTCTGTGTCTTGACAACAGGTCTCATTACGTACATTGCCCGACGTTAGATCCCGGCGATAATAATAACCTGGAACCACTTTATCTAAGACAGAGTTATCCCAAAGACCAGCAGAGTTGGTATGATTATAAACAACATCTAAAGAGGCTCTTAAGCCCATGTCATGTAAGGCTTTTATCATAGAACGCATTTCTACAATACGCGTAATACCATCAGCATTAGTAGCGAAGCTACCATCAGGCGCATTAAAATGTTTAGGATCATAACCAAAGTTATAACCGTCAATATCACGCATTGCTTCTGTTAATAATTTGGCTTTATCAGTACTGGCATCATAACTTTCAAATACCGACAATAAAGTTGCAGCATTATCTTCAACACCACAAACAGGCGCATCTGCTTTCACTGCGCAAAGCTCTGCTACCGTGTTGGTTAAGTTTATTTGCTTTGTAAAATCTTCATCAACACTGGCAATATCATTAGCAGGAAGGATCTGAAAATGTGTTAACCCCGCCGTAACTAACGACTTTAAATGGCTAACAGGTACAGAGCTTTCTTCGGTAAAAGCTAAATATTTACCGCGATTAGCAGCACTGGTACTTTCATCACGAATACTAAAGTCGCGAATATTGCCTTCGTAAATAACCGCATCTTCAATATCTGCAATGGCAGGAACAGTATGAGAGTCCCAATTAGCAGGTTTTAAATCCGCATCGGTTAAATTAACAAATTGCGAATAAAGTCCATTAGTTGATAAGGAAACTGAATAAGGATCTGTTGACCAAATAGTTTCAAATTGATGATTTTGAGGATGATAAACGGTTAACTCATAACGATAAAAAAGTCTATCGCTAGCAATAGGCGTGGTAAATGACCAAATGCCTGTTGCGCTATCAAGCACCATAGTTTCAGTGCTTTGCAGCTCTTTAGCGCTATTATATATTTTCAGCGACACTTGCTGCGCGGTTGGTGCCCACACACTAGCGGTAATATCAGAGGCAGTATAAGTTAGGCCAAGCTCAGCTTCATCGGCATCGTCGTTACCTGCGGTATATAATGCATCAAGCACACGCGGTGTTTGCACATAAGTTGCCGCAACAACCACATCATCACTATCATAAGCAATCGCTAATAATTTACCCGTTAGCATTTGTTTTACTTTAGCGCTGTCAGGGTTTGATGCTTCAAAGGTATCTAGTGCACTGTAACGTGGCATACCCAAAGCATTTGCACTGTTGGTTGCGGGGGTAAACTCAATAAAATTATCACCACTGATGCCTGCTTCACCGTCATAAGCTAAGTCATTTACCTCAGAGCTATAGACTCTAACTTTGGCGGCACTACTTGCAGCAACATCCCAAAAGACAGTATCAACTGCAGCCCAGTGTGCGGCAATATCACTAATCAACACGCCTGATGGGAATAAGGTTGGCGTTGTATATATTTCATTGATACCATCAAGTAACCAAACCATACGCTCGGCTGATAAAGCGGCTTGTTGATCGTCACCATTAGGCGACTTTTCATTGCCCTTGTGCATAATATAATTAACACAATCTGTGCTAGCGTAACCCGCTTTTAAGTTCACAATCCAGTAGGCGCCATAGTTTGGATCATCACCTGTTTTAACTACTGGAGCGGCCCAATCTACCGCTGGACCATCATAAGCATCACAAGCATCATTCGCCCATAAATGTAGACCCCAACCAGTATAGTTGTTATCAGGTCTGTTATAAAAGATGACTAACTCATTTTCACCCGGTGTTACTACGGGATCAGGCAAGGAAGTATCTTCTTCAACAGTGACAGATAAGTCTTGATTGCTGCTAGCATTACTCGGATCGCTAACCTGTAAATTAGCGGTAAAACTACCAGCAGTATTATAGGTAACCGTTGTAGATGTTGTTGTTAAACAATTAGCAATACTAACACTTGCTACGCCTTCTCCTGGGTTTAATACACAAGATAATGAATCATTATCAGCATCGGCTACAGTCCATGAATAGGTCAACTCTAATGTTGATGTTTCGCTAACATCTACGGTAAAAGCGCTAATAGTCGGTGCGCTATTTGTTGGTGGTGGAGGTGGTGGTGGATTTGTACCACCATCATCAGAACTACCGCCACCACAAGCGACTAGACCTGTAGATAAGGCAGTGCATATTAATATCTGCTTAAAGCTTGTTGTTAACATCAAAATATTTCCTATTTTTATATTTTCTTAAATGTCATTACCTCATGCTAAAGCTTTGATTAACTATTGAACAGCGACTACATACGTATTCAATAAGGAAATTTTTATCGATTTTTAGCCTAAAAACACACTCACAACCTCAATGGCACTTTAATATTAATGATCTATGATTTTGTTAACGGTGAAAATAAAGCCGTATTGAAAGCTGACAATGTTTATGTAGTTTTGTATTGGTATGTCTGAGGCAATGATAATATTTTGTTAATAAGCGCAGCTTCTTCAAGCCAAAAAGATACAACAAGATAAAATTTTGATAGCAGGATAGATTGCTTAAGCGTACAAGCACATAGAGTGCAAACCCTTGAAGAATTGGTTAACTTTTTTAATAAACACTTAAAATAAACTACTTACCCTGTTTAGCTAAATGATGTTTCACCTTAGGTAAAACATCATTTGCTGTTGCGTTATTAGGCTCCAATTCCAAAACGGATTCTAACCAAGGGAGAGCTTGTTGCAATTTACCTTGCTCCAAATAAACATGGCTAAGCGCTAATTGATAATTAATATTTTTGTTATTAATTTTAATAGCCCGTTTGAGGTATCTAGGCGCTTGACTAAATGCTTTAGCTTGGAGCAATACAACACCTGCTCGATAGTTATGATTAGCATCAAAGGGCATAGCATCAGCTAAAAGCTTGGCTGACTTTAGATAAAGTGCTTTGTCATTTTTCTTACCATATTTTAAATTTTCTGTGGCTATGGTTAGCCAACCAATTTTACTTTGATAAGCAGATAGTCCCAATCGATCACTGGGTGTTTTTACTATAGGTAGTTCAATTTTTTTCGGTTCTTTCGTGAACGGGTAGTCTGCCATC
Organism: Colwellia sp.; assembly: GCA_026196955.1. Lineage (GTDB taxonomy): Bacteria > Pseudomonadota > Gammaproteobacteria > Enterobacterales > Alteromonadaceae > Colwellia. The sequence continues at coordinate 28,096 of JAPHTO010000091.1, forward strand.
AAACCAGCTATCTTAGCTTTTCCCCAATAGACTTCAGCATCAAATACGGGTAAATCCTTTTCTGCCTCAGCTGTGCTAATGTGCTGTGGGAAAGTGCCTAATATATTTGATCGCGCTAAAGTGTGATAAAAACTATCTGCAATAACAAAATAACCTTTAATGGTCGGATGCAAATGCTCTAGCATAAGCGATTTACCAATAATGCCGTGCTTTGCGGCTTCAGTTAATGCCTTATTACTATCTACAAAATAGACTGATTCTTTTTTCGCTAAGTCAGAAATAATATCATTCATGGCACTGGGTGCTCTAAAACGCAATAAATCTAAGTCTCTTGCTTTAATAAACGCCTGTTTTGCCGCTTTATAATTAGCTTTTGCAAGTAATTGCTGACCTTGTTGATAATAATAATCAGCGCCCTGTTTACCCAGCTGCTTGTTTGGTTTTTTGCTAGAAGAAAACGGCGCTTGATCTGCTAAATTACTAGCGATAGAGCTGATAAACACCGGAATCCCCGCAGCTTGATATTTAGCAATAACTAAGGAAATATTATTTTCAAATTGCGTTAAACCCGCCTCATATAATTCTGAGCCGTATGGAATGTTCTTATGTTTAGCGACCTTAGACATAAAAGTACGTGATTTTTGTGCATCCTTAGGAGCTTTATTCTGAGTAAGTTGCCAATAACTATTTTGTAATAATTGGAAAATCCTTGAATCTTTCAATTTTAAATACAGCAAGGTTGCTGCTTAATATTTAGCAGCG
>JAPHTO010000095.1 GCA_026196955.1 Colwellia sp.
AATTGAGAGCTACCAGTCTTTTTATCAAGAATATAATGCCAACGTGCACCGTGCTTCTCATACCTTAAGTGCCAAAGCTACAGCGGCGTTTGAACAAGCAAGATGTGAAGCGAAAAATTTCATTCAGGCTAAATCAATAAAAGAGATTATCTGGACGAAGGGGGCTACCGAAAGTATTAATTTAATTGCTAATACATTAGGAAACCAAATACTTGCTTCGGGTGATGAGATTATTGTTGCTGTCAGTGAACATCACGCTAATATTGTGCCTTGGCAGCTGCTAGCAAAACGTACAGGCGCTGTCGTGAAAGTTTTAGCACTGGAGGCTGATGGGCGTGTTGATATGAGTGCCTTTGATGCGCTAATTGGTGATAAGACTAAAATAGTTTGTTGTGGTCATGTTTCGAATGTTTTAGGGAAAATTAACCCAATAGAACAAGTGATTGCGAAAGCCAAGGCAGTTGGAGCGATAAGTGTTATAGATGGCGCGCAAGCTGTTGCGCATTTTAGTGTTGATGTACAAGCACTTGATTGCGACTTCTATCTTTTTTCTGCGCATAAAATGTATGGGCCAACAGGCGTAGGTTTACTTTATGGTAAACAGGCTTTGCTTGAAAAAATGCCTCCCTATCAAGCGGGTGGAGAAATGATTGCTACGGTTAGTTTTAGTCAAGAGACAACGTTTAACGTGTTGCCATTTAAATTTGAAGCAGGCACACCTAATATTGCAGGCGTGATTGCTTTTGCACAGGCCATCAAGTTTATCAGTCAATATCATCAGCAGGAATTGATGAAATATGAGCAAGAGTTAACGCATTACTGTTATCAAGCATTAGCCAAAATTCCACAAGTTAAGTTTGTCGTACAAGAAATACCTGATATTCCTGTGCTTGCTTTTACCCTTGATGGGCAGCATAACCATGATATAGCAAGCGCTTTAGATAGTGTTGGTATTGCTATTCGTAGTGGTCATCATTGTGCCATGCCGCTTATGGATTATTTATCACTTTCTGGTTGCTTGCGTGTTTCTATGGCACCTTATAATACCCTAGCAGAAGTAGACTACTTTATTGCTTGCTTAGCAAAAATAATAGAAAACCATGTCAGTGTAGTAGAGCACAACCACCATTTAGAGCAAAGCGTACAGGAAAACAACAAGCAGCATAGCGAGCAAATAATAGAACGATTCAACCAACTTACTGGTTGGCACAATCGGCATCGTGAAATTATGCTACTGAGTAAGAAATTACCTCGATTAGATAAACATCTTCGCAGTGAGCAGTCATTGATCCAGGGTTGTGAAAGCTTAGCTTGGCTTGTTGCAAGTCAAGATGAGCAACAACGATTTTATTTTCAAGCCGACAGTGATGCGAAAATAATTCGTGGTTTGTTGGTGATAGTGTTAGCGGCTTTTAATGGCAAAACGGCACAGGAAATACACGCATTTGATGTTGAAGCTTATTTTGAAACACTTGGTTTACTGCAACAATTGAGTCCTTCACGCGGTAATGGAGTATTAGCGATTGTTGATAAAATAAAAGTATTAGCTCAGTAATTTCGGGGTAGAGAAAATGGGCTTTAGCCCATTGACGCGTTATTAATTGTTCGCCGATTTTTTCAACAATTTATCTATTGCTCGACCGACAGCAAAAAAAGCAAATGTTGCAGTGACATGCGTTGTGGCACCAAAACCGCCACTACAATCTAATCGCATAGAAGTAGCCTCTGAGCCACTTTGATCAGGCTTAGCCAAGCAAACATCGCCGCTTGCATCTGGGTAGCGAAGTTGCTCAGTTGAAAAAACGGCATCAATGGAGAATTTTCTTTTGCTGGCTTTAGCGATGTCTGCTCTAGGAAAGTTAAAGTCACGTCGCAATTGATTTTTAACTTTAGCGAGCAAGGGATCTTGGTATGTTTTGCTTAAATCGGTAATGGCAATTTGGCTAGGGTCAACTTGGCCACCAGCGCCGCCTATAGTAATAATGGGGGTTTTATGACGCTTACAAAAGGCAATTAATCTCACCTTAATATCGACGGTGTCAATAGCATCAATCACATAATCATATTGATTTTCGGCTGACGAAGGGGTCATTAATTCCGCTAAGTTCTCAACCGTAACAAAGTCTTCAATAACATTGACGTGACAATCAGGATTGATTTGCTTAATCCGTTCGCACATTACATCAACTTTACTTTCCCCAATGGTATTACTTAACGCATGAATTTGACGATTAACATTACTAATACATATATCATCAAGATCGATTAAGGTTATTTGACCAATGCCATTACGAGCAAGGGCTTCAGCAACCCAAGAGCCAACACCACCAATACCAATAACACAAAAATGGGCATTTTGTAGTGTTTGAGCACCGTGTTGGCCATAGAGGCGGGCAATGCCGCCAAATCTTAATGAATAATCTGACATGAGAAATAAGCGCTAAATAAACAGGATAAAATAGCGCTTATTATAGCGAGTTAGTGCTTAGGGTTGAAACTAACTTAAACAGTTTTTATGAAAACATTTTCTTAATAGGCAGACTTTGGTTCTCTTAACATTTGTTTTCTGTAGTGCAAGTTTATTTAACTTTTGCTCAATGACTATACTTAGCGCAAAAATAAAGATCATAAAGGCAGGTAAGATCACAAATGCTGTAACTTCATCGATCTTGGTTATTAATGGTACCGATGCGATAAGCACTAAAAATACAACTAAAGTGATCTTATGAATATGTCGAAATAAAATAATAGTATTTTTCATCTTAGCCTCTGGTCTGTTGAGATAGTTTATGCTTAGATTTATATGTTAACGCTTGTAATTAAGTTTGTACGGTGGCATATTTGCCATACTAAGTGGCAAAAGTGTCACGTGTAATAATTGAGACTTAATTGCCGGAGTGAATATGAAAGTTCTAGTATTAGCGACTAATGACTGCATGGTTTCAGCCGTTTATGGTGTGTTGGATGTATTTTTCGCTGCTAATTACTGTATTGAAAAGCGCTATGGCAAAGGTGCCGTTGATACGTTTGATTGTCAAATTGTCACAATCAACAATAAAAATGTTAACGGCTACAATGGTATTGAGATAAAACCAACCCAAAGTTTAGTCAAGAGCGAAGTGCCTGACATCATCATTCTCTCTGCCACTGTTGAAGTTTTGATCGATTGCTGTGGTGATGATATTTCGTTAGATAATAAAGAGGCAATAAAGCAGTGGCTTAGCCATTGTGCTCAGCAAGGTACTGTGATCAGTAGTTTTTGTACAGGGGCATTTTTATTAGCTTCTTCTGGTTTGTTAGCGGGTAAAACCGCGACAACGCACTGGCGTAGTGCTGATTTATTTAGGCGGGTTTTTCCTTATATTCGCTTAGACAGTGATAAAATTATTGTTGATAATGGTAATGTCGTATGCTCCGGCGGCTCCATGTCTTATATCGATCTTTCCTTGCATTTAATTGATCGCTTTGTTGGTAAAGATGTTACCTCAGATTGCGCGAAATTATTGGTTTTTGACCCTGTCAGGCAAAAGCAATCCCCCTATGTTTCTTTTAACGCGCAAAAAGATCATGATGATCAAGCAATATTAAAGGCTCAAGATTGGCTTGAAAGACACTATAAAAGTAATGTGTCAATGGAAGCACTTGCCGATAAAGTGGGCTTAGGTACTCGAACATTCAAGCGAAGATTTAAGTTGGCAACCAATGAAAATCCCATCAATTACCTACAAAGGATACGCGTTGAGCAGGTGAAAGATAAGTTAGAAAAAACTACAAATGGTATCAATCAGATTATTTGGTCTGTTGGTTATGAGGATATTAGTAGTTTTAGGCAGCTTTTTAAGCGCTTCACCGGATTAACACCTAGAGAATATCGACAAAAATTCACCTCATAAAGCCTATTTTTATCGGCTAAATACACAAAAATTCATTTATTCTATGAATAGTAATTATTATTATAATAAATAAAAAGTATAGCGTTTTGGGGGCTATCTGAACCGATTTTGATTAAAAAATAGCCGTAATTTAAAAAGGATTTTTAAAAAATGATGCGGTTTGGCTGATCTTTTTGCATGAAAAAAGGTAGCAAATGCTACCTTTTTAAGTGTTATTGATTAAGTTTCTCGCCAAATTTTCTTTAGCTCGTCACTTTCTACTCGCTACCTTTTAGATAAAGGCGTAAATTCGCGGTTGATTTCGCCGGTATATTTTTGACGAGGACGGCCAATTTTTTGACCCGGTTGAGATAACATTTCATCCCAATGAGCAATCCAACCAACGGTTCTAGACATAGCGAAGATCACAGTAAACATACTGGTTGGAATACCAATAGCTTTTAAGATGATACCTGAGTAGAAGTCAACATTCGGGTATAATTTTTTCTCAATGAAGTATGGGTCTTCTAGTGCTACTTTTTCTAATGCCATAGCAACATCAAGTAAAGGATCGCTAATACCTAATTCTTTTAATACTTCATGACATGTTTCACGCATAACGGTTGCACGAGGATCAAAGTTTTTATAAACACGATGACCAAAGCCCATTAAGCGGAAAGAGTCATTTTTATCTTTTGCTTTAGCAACATACTCATCAACACGATCTAAGCTGCCAATTTCTTCAAGCATGGTTAAACAAGCTTCGTTCGCACCACCGTGTGCTGGTCCCCATAAAGAGGCAACACCCGCAGCAATACATGCATATGGGTTAGCGCCTGAAGAGCCAGCTAAACGTACCGTTGACGTTGAAGCATTTTGCTCGTGATCTGCGTGTAGCGTGAAGATTCTATCCATTGCATTAGCTATGGTTGGGCTAACTTTGTACTCTTCAGCAGGCACAGAGAACATCATATGTAAGAAGTTTTCTGCGTAAGTTAAATCATTGCGTGGGTAAACAAAGGGTTGACCCATGCTGTATTTATAGGCCATTGCTGCGATGGTAGGCATTTTAGCTATTAAGCGGTGTGCACTACGCTTACGTTGATCAGCATCGTCAATATCTAAGTCACTGTGGTAGAAAGAAGATAAAGCACCGACAACACCACAAAGCATCGCCATTGGATGCGCATCTGGTAAAAAGCCATGGAAGAAGTGCGCTAGCTTTTCATGAACCATAGTGTGATTAGTAATAATGCCTTTAAATTCATCGTATTCTGATTGAGTAGGTGCATTACCATTAAGTAGGATATAACAAACTTCTAAGTAATCTGCTTCTTTAGCTAAGCTGTCAATTGGGTATCCACGATGTTGTAAAACGCCTTTACCGCCATCGATGAACGTGATTGATGATTCACAAGATGCTGTCGCTAAAAAGCCAGGATCATAAGTGAAGTAGCCATTGCTGCCTAAGGTTCTAATATCAATTACATCAGTACCTGCAGTGCCTTTTAGAATAGGCAGTTCGGTAATCTCTTTACCGTCAATACTTAGCGAGGCTTTAGATTCAGCCATATGTTTTATCCCCTATTATATTTTAAATTTACAATTAATTTACTGATTATCAGGCTAATGCTTGTAGGTAAGAATAGACCTTTACAAAAGAAGAATGGAAAAATAATCAGTTTTCTGACTTAACTTGGGTAAATCGAACTGTCGACATTCTACCCTAAAACTAAAATAAAATGTAATAGCCATTAGACTAAAGTTTGATGGGTATCATATATTCGATTAAAAAGTAATCACAAGTTATTATCCAACAAGGAAAATTGAATTTGTCGCTTATCGGCTATATAATCTAGCCGTTCTGTAACTGTGTTTTTGTTGTCGGTGAGCTATTGGCAAATTGGAAGTACTTCCTTGATTGCTATGAATGAAGTTTCATATGAAAAATTTCATACCCTTATACAAAAGTATTAATAGAATTTCTTAGCCAATGTAGACGAAGTTCGCTATTATTACGCGACTCGGTTAACTGGAGAAATAACTGACAGGTTATTTTTCTTAATAAATGGCAGTTACCGTTCATTTCGGGAATTACTTATTTAGTAATCTCTTTAGTATTTTTTAGATCAATTAAGATGAATACTAAATTCTAAAAAGGTAGTTCATGAGTAACAATAATAAAAGTTGAAGGCTTTCGAGCTCTTTAGGCAACAATTGTGAAAAAACAACGTCCTGTAAACCTAGATCTAACTACAATTAAGATGCATCCGGCAGCTAATGCCTCAATACTCCACCGTGTTTCAGGTGTGATTATGGTTTTTGCTATTGGTATCTTATTGTTGACCCTCTCAACCTCTCTTTCTTCTGCTGAAGGATTTGCCCAAATTCAAGGTTACCTTGATGGCTTTTTCTTTAAATTTATTATCTTTGGCTGTCTTTCTGCATTGACATACCATGTATTAGCAGGTGTTCGTCACTTGTTTATGGATTTAGGTCATTTTGAAGAATTAGCTTCGGGTAATACAAGCGCTAAATTAATTATTGTGATTTGGTTAGCAGTATCTGCAGTAATAGGAGTTTGGTTATGGTAAACGTCGTCGCATCAGTAGGCCGTAATGGCGTACATGATTTTATTCTTCTAAGAGCTAGTGCAATTATTCTTGTACTATACACCTTACTTCTTGCTGGTTTTTTCATGGTGACACCCAGTGTTACTTTTGATGTATGGCAAGGGTTCTTTGCTTGCATGAGCGTTAAGGTTGCCACTATGTTAGCGCTGCTTGCGTTACTTGTGCATGCTAAAATTGGTGTTTGGCAAGTATTGTCAGACTACATCAAGCCAGCATTCTTACGTGGTGTATTGCAATTTTTCTTTTCAGTTCTGTTATTAGCCTACGTAGTGTTTGGCTTTTCAATTGTGTGGGGTGTGTAAGTGAGCGTTCCTATTCGTGAATTTGACGCCATAGTAATTGGCGCAGGCGGCGCGGGCATGCGCGCGGCATTAGCAATTTCAGAGTCAGGCAAATCTTGTGCCTTGATTTCTAAAGTATTTCCAACTCGTTCTCATACAGTATCTGCTCAAGGGGGTATTACCGTCGCTTTAGGTAATGCGCATGAAGATCACTGGGAACAACATATGTACGATACCGTTAAAGGCTCTGATTATATCGGTGACCAAGACGCAATCGAATACATGTGTAAAACTGGCCCTGAGTCAGTTATCGAATTAGAGAAAATGGGTTTACCTTTTTCTCGCTTTGAAGATGGCCGTGTATACCAACGTCCTTTTGGTGGTCAATCTAAAAACTTTGGTGGTGAACAAGCGGCGCGTACAGCGGCTGCAGCTGACCGTACTGGTCATGCATTATTACATTGTTTATATCAGCAAAATGTTAAAAACAAAACTAACGTATATTCTGAATGGTATGCCTTAGATTTAGTTAAAAACAGTGACGGTCATGTAGTTGGTACAACGGCTATTTGTATCGAAACGGGTGAAATAGTTTACTTTAAAGCGCGCGCAACAGTACTTGCTACTGGTGGTGCGGGCCGTATCTTTGCTTCAACCACAAACGCTCACATCAATACCGGTGATGGTGTTGGTATGTCGCTTCGTGCTGGCATTCAAATGCAAGACATGGAAATGTGGCAGTTCCACCCAACAGGTATTGCGGGTGCAGGTGTATTAGTAACTGAAGGTTGTCGTGGTGAAGGTGGTTATCTGCTTAATAAAGACGGCGAACGCTTTATGGAACGTTATGCACCAAATGCTAAAGATTTAGCAGGTCGTGATGTTGTTGCTCGTTCAATGATGACTGAAATCCGTGAAGGTCGTGGTTGTGACCATCCACAATATGGTCCACACATCAAACTGAAACTTGATCATTTAGGCCGCGAAACGCTATATAAGCGCCTACCAGGTGTTTGTGATTTATCAAAAACCTTTGCGCATATTGACCCAGCCGATGAGCCAATTCCTGTTATACCTACCTGTCATTATCAAATGGGTGGTGTACCTTGTAATGTTAATGGCCAAGCAATTAATGTTGCCGCAGATGGTACAGAAACCATTGTTGAAGGTTTATTTGCCGTCGGTGAAATTGCTTGTGTATCTGTTCACGGTGCAAACCGTTTAGGTGGTAACTCATTACTTGATTTAGTGGTATTTGGCCGCGCAGCAGGTAATTTCTTAGGGACTTACTTAAACGAAACACAAAGTGGTAAAGACGCTTCAGAATCTGATTTAGAAGCGGCGCTTGCACGTACTAATCGTTGGGAATCTTCAACGAAAGGTGAAGACCCAGTACAAATTCGTAAAGACCTACAACAATGTATGCAGTTAAACTTCTCGGTATTCCGTGAAGGTGAAGCAATGGCACAAGGCATGAAAGAATTAACTGAAATTCGTGACCGCCTTAAAGATGCCAAGTTAGATGATAAGTCTTCTGAATTTAACACCCAGCGTATTGAGTGTTTAGAATTAGATAACTTAATGGAAACTGCATTCTGTTCAGCTAAGGCTGCTAACTTCCGTACTGAATCTCGTGGCGCTCATGCAAGACAAGATTTCACAGAACGTGATGATGAAAACTGGTTATGCCACTCAATCTATACGCCAGAGAGCGAAGAAATGAGTAAGCGTGACGTTAACATGAAACCTGTTCACCGCGAAGCTTTCCCACCGAAAGCACGTGTTTACTAAGGAGTAATTGGTATGAAACAGTTATTTTCGATTTACCGTTATAATCCTGATGTAGATGCTAAGCCTTACATGAAAGACTATGAATTAGAGATCCCAGATGGCTCTGATTTAATGGTACTTGATGCGCTTATTTTATTAAAAGAGCAAGACTCAAGCCTATCATTCCGTCGTTCATGTCGTGAAGGGGTTTGTGGCTCAGATGGTTTAAACATGAATGGCAAAAACGGCTTGGCCTGTATCACGCCATTATCAGAGTTAAAGGCTAGTAAAATTGTTTTACGTCCTTTACCTGGTTTACCTGTAGTACGTGACTTAATCATTGATATGAGTCAGTTCTATGAGCAATATGAAAAAATTAAGCCATACTTGATTAACGATGCTCAGCAACCAGCGCGTGAAAACTTACAATCTATTGAAGAGCGTGACAAATTAGACGGTCTTTATGAGTGTATCTTATGTGCTTGTTGTTCAACCTCTTGTCCGTCTTTCTGGTGGAACCCTGATAAATTTATCGGTCCTGCAGGTTTGTTACATGCTTATCGCTTCTTAATCGATAGCCGTGATACTGCCACAGAAGAGCGTTTAGATGGTTTGCAAGATGCTTACAGCGTATTCCGCTGCCATGGCATCATGAACTGTGTTGATGTTTGTCCAAAAGGATTAAACCCAACCAAAGCTATTGGTCATATCAAGTCTATGTTATTAAGTCGCGCGGTTTAACTGCTTGGCTATAAAAATATAGCGGCAATGCTTAGGCTATCTGTTTAGGTATTGTCAAAATAAAATATCAGCGTGTTCTTCATCAAGGGGAACATGCTTATTTTTAAAAATACATTTGTAAACAGGGTAATTATTTTATCAAAGTCAGTGAGTTCTAGTTCAAGGCGAAAGCACGGAGTTGACGTCAGTCAATGAGTACTTTCAACGCAGAAATAGGATGAAATGACACTGAAAAAATGATTGCATATTTTTAGTTGCTTTACCTCAGCAAGGAAAAAGGCAATGCCAGAAGGTGTAATGAAGGCTTGGCTAGAGTCTTCCCATTTAAACGGTGGTAACATCGTTTATATTGAAGAATTGTACGAATCATACCTAGATAACTCGGCCTCTGTATCTGCAGAATGGCGAGAAATCTTTTCAGAGCTTCCTAAAGTTGAAGGTAGTGAGGTGGAATATCGCCACAGCGCTATCCGTGATGAATTTAAAGTTTTAGCGAAACAACAGAAAAAACAAGTTGTGACCTCTGGCGGTGACGCCAAGCAAGTTAAAGTTTTACAATTGATCAATGCCTTTAGAGGACGCGGCCATCAAAATGCTAATTTAGATCCCTTAGGATTATGGCAACGAGATAAAGTTCGCGACTTACAACTTTCCCATCATGATCTATCAGAGAATGATTTCGACAAAGAGTACAATGTCGGCTCATTAGCTGTTGCTCAAGATACCATGAAGTTAGGTGAACTCTATAAGCTGCTAAGAAAGACCTATTGTGGCTCTGTTGGTGCAGAGTATATGCACATCACTTCTACGGATGAAAAGCGTTGGTTACAAAATCGCTTAGAGTCTGTGCAGTCTGTGCCAACATTATCGGTTGATGAGAAAACTGAAATTTTAAAAGGCTTGATTGCCGCTGATGGTTTAGAAAAATACCTAGGCGCAAAATTTCCGGGTGCAAAACGCTTCTCATTAGAAGGCGGTGATGCACTTGTACCTATGCTTAAAGAGCTGATTACCCGCGCAGGTGCCGCCGGCACTAAAGAAGTGGTAATGGGCATGGCTCACCGTGGTCGCTTAAACGTTTTAGTTAACGTTATGGGTAAAAACCCATCAAAACTATTTGATGAGTTTGGCGGTAAGCATGATGAAGCATTAGGCTCAGGTGATGTTAAATATCACCAAGGTTATTCGTCAGACTTTGTTACCCCAGGTGGTAATGTTCATTTAGCCCTAGCATTTAACCCTTCACACCTTGAAATTGTTAACCCTGTTGTTATTGGCTCTGTACGCGCACGTTTAGATAGACGTGACTGTAATCAAGGTGATTTAGTCTTACCTATTACCATCCATGGTGATTCGGCCATTGCTGGTCAAGGCGTTGTCCAAGAAACCTTTAATATGTCGCAAGCGCGAGCGTTTAAAGTGGGCGGCACAGTACGTATTGTTGTTAATAACCAAGTTGGTTTTACTACTTCTAATCCAAATGATACACGTAGTGGCGAGTACTGTACTGAAATTGCTAAAATGGTACAGGCACCAATATTACATGTTAATGGTGATGATCCAGAAGCGGTGATCTTAGCAACACAAATTGCGTTAGATTATCGTAACGAATTTAAACGTGATGTGGTGATTGACTTAGTTTGTTACCGTCGTCACGGTCATAATGAAGCGGATGAGCCAAGTGCCACGCAACCATTAATGTACAAAATTGTTAAAAAGCACGCGACTCCACGTCAATTATATGCAGATAAACTAGTTAGTGATGGCACGTTATCTAAAGCTAATGTTGATGAACTAACGGCTTATTACCGTAAATTGCTTGATGAAGGTCAATGTACAGTAGACCAGTGGCGCCCGATGACAGAGCACTCTGTCGATTGGACTCCTTATTTAGGTCATGACTGGGATGATGATTACGACAAAGCAATTAGCCTAGACAAGTTGAAAGAGTTGGCGACCAAAGTCTCTACTTACCCTGAAAGCCACCCTGTGCATTCTCGTGTTAAAAAGATCTATGATGATCGCATGAAAATGGCAACGGGTGAGAAACTACTTGATTGGGGGATGGCAGAGAACATCGCTTATGCGTCTATTGTTGATGCAGGTGAAAGAGTTCGCATTACCGGACAAGATGCAGGTCGTGGTACTTTCTTCCATCGTCATGCGGTTTTACATAACCAAGATGATGCTAGCACTTACCTTCCTTTGCAAAACATTCGCGAAGGACAAGGCCCATTTGATGTGCATGACTCAGTGCTATCAGAAGTGTCGGTACTTGCTTTTGAATACGGTTACACCACAGCAGAGCCTGCGGGATTAACTATTTGGGAAGCACAATTTGGTGATTTCGCTAACTGTGCGCAAGTAGTGTTTGATCAATTTATCAGCTCAGGTGAACAAAAGTGGGGCCGTTTATGTGGTCTAACTATGTTGTTACCTCATGGCTATGAAGGGCAGGGACCAGAGCATTCATCAGCTCGTTTAGAACGTTTCTTGCAACTTTGTGCTGATCACAATATGCAAGTTTGTGTACCTTCAACGCCAGCGCAAGTATTTAATATGCTTCGCCGTCAAGTGGTTCGTCCAATGCGTCGTCCACTGGTGGTTATGTCACCTAAATCACTATTACGTCACCCGTTAGCGGTATCTTCATTAGAAGAGCTAGCCACAGGTGAGTTTAAAAGTGTGATTGGTGAAACTGACGATTTAGATCCAAAGGGCATTGAACGCGTAGTGTTCTGTAGTGGTAAAGTGTATTACGAATTACTTGAGCAACGTCGCAAAAATGAATTAAATAATATTGCTATTGTGCGTATTGAGCAATTATACCCATTCCCAGAGAAAGAGCTTCAAGACGCGATAAAAGATTATCAGCACGTGAAGCAATTTGTTTGGTGTCAGGAAGAGCCGCAAAACCAAGGTGCATGGTATTGTTCTCAGCATCACTTTAGAGCAGCAATCCCTGAAGGTACTTATTTGACTTATGCCGGCCGTAATGCTTCAGCAGCACCAGCGTGTGGCTATATGTCAATGCATGTGAAAGAACAACAAGCGCTTGTCACTCAAGCGTTAACATTGGACTAACATGAAAGAACAACAAGCGCTTGGTATTCAAGCGCTAATGTTAGATCAGATTAGATTAACTATTGAGTGCACCCTTGAGTGCAAAAAGTTTGTAAGGAATTAAATAAAATGACAACCGAAATCAAAGTTCCGGTATTACCTGAATCAGTTGCCGATGCAACAGTCGCTACTTGGCATGTTCAAGTGGGTGAAAAATTTAGCCGTGATCAAGTACTTGTAGATATAGAAACTGACAAAGTAGTATTGGAAGTACCAGCAACGGCTGATGGCGTATTAACTGACATCAGTCAAGCAGAAGGCGCAACAGTATTAGGCGACCAAGTGATAGGTACTTTCTCTGAAGGTGGCGAAGAAGCCGCAGCACCTCAAGCGGCCTCTGCTCCAGCAGCAGCTGCAAGTGGTGGCGCAGCTAAAGTTATCGATATTATCGTGCCAGTGTTACCTGAGTCTGTTGCCGATGCAACGGTTGCTTCTTGGCATGTTGCCGAAGGTGATACTGTATCAGTTGATCAAAACTTAGTTGATATCGAAACGGACAAAGTTGTGCTAGAAGTTGTTGCACAAGATAACGGCGTAATTGGCAAAATTATCCACGCTGAAGGCGACACAGTTTTAGGTCAGCAAAAAATTGGTGAATTAAATGCAGGCGCAGCGGCTAACACAACCGCGACAGCAACCTCAGAAGAAGCAGTAAGCTCTGATGAACTTGCTAGCCCATCTGTTCGTCGTTTAATGACAGAAAAAGGCTTAACAGCTAGCGATGTTATTGGCTCAGGCAAAGGCGGTCGTATTTCTAAAGAAGACGTTGAAGCAGCAGCGAATAAACCTAAAGCGGCGCCTGCTCCAGCAGCCGCTCCTGCGCCTGTTGAAGACTTAGGCGAGCGTAGCCAAAAACGTGTTCCTATGACGCGTTTACGTAAAACCATTGCTACCCGTTTATTAGAAGCGAAAAACTCTACGGCGATGTTAACCACGTTTAACGAAGTTAATATGAAGCCAATTATGGATTTACGTAAGCAATACAAAGACATCTTCGAAAAAACGCATGACACACGTCTTGGTTTTATGTCTTTCTATGTTAAAGCCGTAACCGAAGCACTGAAACGCTACCCAGCGGTTAATGCCTCAATTGACGGTGATGACATTGTTTATCACAACTTCTTCGATATCTCTATTGCGGTATCTACACCACGTGGTTTAGTAACACCAGTATTACGTGATGCGGATCAACTTAGCATGGCAGGTATTGAAAATGGTATTCGCGATCTAGCAATTAAAGGTCGTGATGGCAAGTTAGCCATGGCTGATATGACGGGTGGTAATTTTACAATTACTAACGGCGGCGTATTTGGCTCATTGCTTTCAACGCCAATTCTAAATTTACCACAAGCAGGTATTTTAGGGATGCATAAAATACAAGACAGACCTATGGCTGTTGACGGTAAAGTAGAAATTTTACCTATGATGTATTTAGCACTTTCTTATGATCATCGCTTAATTGATGGTAAAGAATCTGTTGGTTTCTTGGTAACCATCAAAGAGTTACTAGAAGATCCAACACGCCTACTTTTAGATGTATAACTTGTAACTATACAGCTAACAAAAATTAATTACTAAGTAGACTATAGTATTAGCTCTTTTGACTACCGTCACTAGAGCTTTTGTACTATAATTTGTCGACTTTTCATTGGCTCTTGTTAATTTTGCTACTTTTTGACGAGTAGGAAAGTAAACGCTAGCTTTCATTTACAGATAAATGGATAAAACACCATGAATTTGCATGAGTATCAAGCGAAACAATTATTCGCTGAATATGGTTTACCAGTTTCTGAAGGTTTCGCTTGCGATACCCCTCAAGAAGCTGCAGAAGCTGCTGACAAAATTGGCGGCGATATGTGGGTTGTTAAAACTCAAGTACACGCGGGTGGCCGTGGTAAAGCTGGCGGCGTAAAGCTAGTTAAAACCAAAGAAGAGATTAAAGAATTCGCTCAACACTGGTTAGGTAAAAACCTAGTTACTTACCAAACAGACGAAAATGGTCAGCCAGTATCTAAAATTTTAGTTGAAAGCTGTACAGACATCGCTAACGAATTATACCTTGGCGCTGTTGTTGACCGTGCTTCACAAAAAGTTGTTTTCATGGCATCTACCGAAGGTGGTGTTGAAATTGAAACGGTTGCTGAAGAAACACCAGAATTAATTCACAAAGCTGAGATCGATCCACTTGTTGGTCCTCAAGCTTACCAAGCACGTGAGTTAGGTTTCAAATTGGGCTTAAACCCAACGCAAATGAAGCAATTTGTTAAGATCTTTATGGGTCTAGCGAACATGTTCAATGACCATGACTTTGCTTTACTAGAAATCAACCCATTAGTGGTTACAGACGAAGGTAACCTTCACTGTTTAGATGGTAAAATTGGTATCGATGGTAACGCTTTATACCGTCAACCAAAAGTACGTGCTATGCATGATCCATCTCAAGAAGATGAGCGTGAAGCGCATGCTGCACAGTGGGAATTAAACTACGTAGCCCTAGACGGCAACGTTGGTTGTATGGTTAACGGTGCTGGCCTTGCAATGGGTACTATGGATATCGTTAACTTACACGGCGGCAAGCCAGCTAACTTCCTAGATGTTGGTGGCGGTGCTACGAAAGAACGTGTTGCAGAAGCATTCAAAATTATTCTTTCTGACGACAACGTTAAAGC
>JAPHTO010000070.1 GCA_026196955.1 Colwellia sp.
ATATGCTGGATCATAATGATGGGAATAGGGAAATTTTCAGGTAGTTGAGTAAGGATTTTTTGTAAAGCTACGGGACCGCCTGTAGAGGTACCAATAGCAAGTAATTTATAATTTTTACCTGAAGGCTTTCTAAAAGAATCTTGGGATCTATTTACCTCATTTGATGTACCTACAGCTCTAGTGCTAGGCGATTGAGGTTGACGTGTGCTTTTAGCGGTTGAAGTATCAGCTGCACGAGACGTCGACATTCTATTTGTTGATAAATGATTTTTTACAACACCACGTTTTCTTGCAAGTTGAGCAACACGTTGACGTAATAAACTTCCCGCTTCATCACTGTTTTGTGCTATTTCACTAAACTTTTTAGGTAAGAAGTCTAAAGCACCGGCATCAAGCGCTTCTAGTGTTGCTTTAGCCCCTTGATGCGTTAAAGAAGAAAACATTAGAATGGCCGTTGGTGATTGCGCCATGATCTTCTTCACTGCTGCAATGCCATTTAGTACTGGCATTTCAATATCCATGGTTATCACATCAGGCTTTAGAGAAAGGGCTTTATCTACAGCCTCTTGACCATTTACTGCTACATCAATAACTTCCAGTTGTGGGTCTTTATTTAAAATATCAGTGACTCGTCGTCTAAAAAAACTTGAATCATCAACAACAAGCACCTTATAGGCCATTAACTTCCTCTACTTATTTTTAATCAACAATAATTTATGAGCGTAATGTCTTGTTGACTGGTGATTTTTTAGCATAAAATTTTAACATATTGGCAATATCTAAAATCAGAGCAATACCGCCATCACTGGTTATTGTTGCACCTGCCATGCCTGGAGTACCATGTAGTAATCTATCAAGCGGTTTAATGACCACTTCTTCTTGACCAATTAATCTATCGACGACAAAAGCAATTTGTTGATTTCCTAACTGTACGATAACGACATGACCTTTATCACGAGGTTTATCTACATAGTCTCTAACTAGCCATTGATCTAAATAAAATAACGGAATAGCTTTTTCACGCACAATAATGGTTAACTGCCCGTCAACACTATTAGTATTGGTTAAGTCAAGATGGAATATTTCATTAACTGCGGCAAGCGGCAAAGCAAAAGTTTGCTCCCCTATAACCACCATTAAGGTAGGTAAAATAGCTAGCGTCAATGGCACTTTTATTTCTAAAACTGTACCTATGCCCATCTCAGAGTCAATACTCACTGTACCGTTTAGTTGAGTGATTTTGGTTTTCACCACATCCATACCAACACCACGACCAGACACTTCAGATATCTCTGTCTTAGTGGAGAAACCTGGCGCAAATATTAAACTAAAAGCTTCTTTATCTGGCATTTTCGCAGCAGCATCAGCATCAAGTACTCCACGTTCAATAGCAATGCCTTTTAATTTCTCTGCATCCATACCCGCACCATCATCTTTAATGGTTAGCAAGATATGATCACCTTCTTGTGATGCCGATAATATTACCGTACCTTGGCGTGGTTTACCCATGGCTTCACGAACATCGGGCTCTTCAACACCATGATCAACCGAGTTACGTACTAAATGCACCAATGGATCAGCGAGTGCTTCAACTAAATTTTTATCTAAATCTGTTTCTTCCCCTTCAAGCACCAGTTTAATATCTTTATTTAAACTACGTGCTAAATCACGTACAACGCGAGGAAAACGACCAAAAACTTTTTTAATCGGCTGCATGCGGGTTTTCATTACCGCGCCTTGCAAGTCAGTCGTAACAGCATCTAAATTTGAGACTGCTTTATTTAAATCTTCATCATCAGAAGTTAACCCTAAGCTTGTTAAGCGGTTTCTCACTAACACCAACTCACCAACCATATTCATGATTTTATCTAAGCGCTTAGTATCAACACGTACTGTAGTTTCACCTTGAGAACTTGAGGATTGTGCCGCTTTCGCTTTTGCTGCTGGTGCTTTTGCAGGTTTAGCAACAGGCTTTGCTGCCGCTTTCGGCTTAGCAACAGCCTTAGGTGAGGGAGAAGGTTCTTTTTTAACGGGTGTAGGAGCTACGTCGCTTGCTTTTGGCGCTTGACCTTTGCCATGCAACTCATCCAGTAAACTTTCAAATTCATCATCATTAATTTCATCCGAGGATGAACTAATTGCTGGAGTTGAATTACTTGAGCCAGCAGAAAAAGCCCCCTGACCATGCAATTCATCTAACAATGATTCAAACTCATCATCTGAAATTTCATCACTGCTATCAGCTTGCGATGTTTCAATCACAGCAGGCGCTTCAACAGCACCAATTGAGCCACCACCATGTAACTCATCAAGCAGTCGTTCAAACTCATCTTCACTCATTTCATCGGTAGCACTTTCTTCTGTGCTAACAGGCTCAGAAGTGCTCACTTCAGAGGGAGCAATAACAGGCTCTTCTAAAACGTCACTTTCTTGTGCTTCTGGAACACTTAATCGATGAAGTTCAGCTAATAACTCAGCCTCTGCCGCAACTAATGGCTCTCTATTTTGCACTAACGCGAACATATCATTAACAGTATCAAGCGCAGACAATATAGTGTCCATCAATTCAGAGGTAACAGTGCGCTGACCATTTCGCAGTAAATCAAAAATATTTTCTGCGCCGTGACAAACATCAACTAATTCAGTTAACGAAAGAAAGCCTGCACCACCTTTAACAGTGTGAAAGCCACGGAAAATTGCATTAAGTAAATCGGCATTATCTACGTCATTTTCAAGTTCAACTAGCTGCTCAGAGAGCAACTCAAGTATTTCACCCGCTTCAACTAAAAAATCTTGTAGAATTTCTTCATCCGCTTCAAAAGACATTGGTAACTCCTATTAAAAACCGAGACTTGATAAAAGATCATCAACATCATCTTGATCTTCAACAACATCATCTCGATTTTCTGTGTTAACTATTGGCCCTTCGACGAGGTTATCACCCATTTTGGGACCTGATTCAGCTTGCGCTTTATCAGCAGAAATACCAAAGGCTGTTAGCATATTAATTAAACTGTCTTCTACTTCACGAACCAGTTCAATCACTTTACGAATAACTTGACCTGTTAAATCTTGAAAATCTTGTGCCATCAACACATCGGTCATCAGGCTGTGGATATAAGCTGTTTCCTTACCTGTTGTGACTAATAGTGTATCTATATCACCACACAAGTGTTTGAATTCTTTCAAATCAATTTCATTGTTCATCAGCTTGGTCCAAGCTGGGTTAACCGCGCGAACTTGCTCTGCAATATTATCAACAACCGGAAATATAGACTCCACAGCATCCATAGTCTTGTTGGCCGCTTCTTCAGTGCGAGTAATGACATAATTTAACCGTTCTTTAGCATCGGGAATATCTGCCGTCGCTAAATCATTTAAACGGGAATCTAACTGAAAGTTAGTTAACGAGTCATGAAGTTGACGCGTTAATTTGCCTATTTCAGCAAATAATTCTGAATTGATTGGGTTTTGAATTTCAGCAACTAACGCATCAGCTTTATCTTGCTGATCCGTTTCTAAAAACTCAACCAAAGATTTAGCCTGCTCTAAAGAAACACGGCCCATCATTGCGATACTCATGCAAAGTCCTTAACTATTAAACCAAAGCATTACTAAATTTTATCGGGCAAATTGCATTACGCTTTAGAATATTGCCAAATAAAAACAAAAACTAAGCTAAACGCTCAAAAATTTTGTCTAATTTAGTTTTCAAGGTAGCTGCTGTGAATGGTTTAACAATATAGCCATTAACACCTGCTTGAGCTGCCATAACAATTTGTTCTTTTTTTGCTTCGGCAGTAATGAGCAATACAGGAATATGCGATAGGCTCGCATCAGCACGTATAGCTTTCAATAAATCAATACCTTGCATTCCAGGCATATTCCAATCCGTGACAACAAAATCAAAATCACCACCTTGAAGCATTGGTAAGGCAGTACTGCCATCATCAGCCTCTTGAATGTTGGTGAAGCCCAAATCGCGTAACAAATTTTTCACTATACGTCTCATGGTTGAAAAGTCATCAACAACAAGCACTTTCATATTTTTATCCAAGGCACCCTCCGGCAAAACATTCAAAACTTTCTAATTTAAATATGCTAATTAACAAATTACTATATATTCTACTTAACTTTGCCAAGATTGCATACGTGATTTTAATCGATGCATAGCTTGGCTATGAATTTGGCTAACCCGTGATTCACTGACATCAAGCACTTGGCCAATTTCACGTAAATTTAACTCTTCATCATAATACAAGGACAGTACTAAAGCTTCGCGTTCGGGTAAAGAGGAAATGCACTCACTTAGGCCTTTTTTAAATGCACTATGTTCAATATCTTGATATGGATCATCACAGTGACAAGCATCATCAAAATTAATAGCATCTTCACTAACACCAAGATCATCAATACCAAGAATTTTTCCGGTACTGACCTCATTTAATATATGATGGTATTCATTTAATGAAATATCAAGTTTTTCAGCCACTTCTATATCAGTAACATCGCGACCTAACGAGCCTTCCAATTGTTTAATGGCTTCACTGACCATACGGCTATTTTTGTGCACAGAGCGGGGAGTCCAATCACCGCGACGAATTTCATCTAACATGGCACCGCGAATGCGAATACCAGCAAAGGTTTCAAAACTTGCCCCTTTGGTATGGTCAAAATTATTGGCCGCTTCAAATAAACCTATCATGCCTGACTGAATTAAATCATCGACGATGACACTTGCCGGTAAGCGAGCTAATAAATGATAAGCGATACGTTTGACCAATACGGTGTGTTGTTCTAACAATACCGCTTTATCAATTTGATTGTTATAGGCACTAGCTTTCACCACGTTATACCATTCTCACTCAAATTTTATAGTTTGTTTAATTGATTTAGAGTTTCTGCCGACAAGGCTGAGCTATGCATTAATAATCGAGTAGTTGCTCAATAAAAAATTCTAAATGACCTGAAGCTTGCTTAGGGATTGGCCAACTTATTACCTTAGTTGCTAAGCCTTTAAATGCTTTTGCTGCTGGTGATTCAGGAAATGCTTCAACGATAGCCTGCTGCTTACGCACGGATTTTCGAATATTTTCGTCAAACGGCACCACAGCGACTAGCTCAAGCGCGACGTCTAAAAACCTATCTGTGACCTTAGTGAGTTTAGCAAAAAGTTGTTGTCCTTCATTCGCACTGCGAACCATGTTGGCGACAACTTTAAATTTGAAAACACCATGATCTCTGCTTAATAACTTCATTAAAGCATAGCAATCAGTAATAGAAGTAGGCTCATCACAAACCACCAGCATGACGTCTTGAGCTGCTCGGGTAAAACTTAATACCATATCTGAGATGCCAGCTGCGGTATCAACAATGAGTACGTCAAATTGGGTATGCATTTCACTAAAGGCGCGAATCAAGCCAGCATGCTCGGATGGCGTCAAATCAACCATAGATTGTGAACCAGATGTTGCAGGAATAATTTTAATATTACTCGGGCCGGTAATGATAATATCATCGAGTTCGCATTCACCCGACAATACATGAGAAAGGTTACGTTGAACTCTAAGTCCTAACATAACATCCACATTCGCTAAGCCTAAATCCGCATCGAGTACTAATACACGCTTACCTTGTTGACCCAAGGCTATCGCCGTATTTAGCGAAACATTAGTTTTACCTACACCACCTTTACCACCGGAAACTGCGATTACTTTAACTTTTTTTAAGTCCTGCATTTTTCTTAAGCCGCTCGCTTGATCTGCCATTAACATTATATCTTTGAAAACTCTTCTTATATTACTTCTTTACAATCACGAAGAAAACTACAATTAACAAAGCTGTAGACACTCTTTATATCAATGCGGCTGGTGCAGTAGGCATTGGCCGTGTTGTTGTAAAGGGCGTACTAGATTGTGATTTACTTGCCATTTTATCTGCAAGCGTAACTAATTTCTCAGCATTTGCAACTTTAATATCTTCAGGGACTCTTTGTCCGTCAGTAAGATACCCTATTGGCAGGCCATTTTGAATTGAAGTTGTAATTATTTCGCCAATACTGACACTTTCATCAAGTTTTGTATAAATACAACCCGATAATGGTACTTTTTTGAAGCGGTCAACATTTTCTTGCATCACTTGTTGTTGGCTATTAGCAGCTAGCACTAAGTAATTACGAATTCTTACACGTGCATTTGAGACTAAACTTGCCAAGTTTTCAGCCAAGCGCATATCTCTTTGTCCCATACCAGCAGTGTCAATAAGCACTAATTTCTTTTTGCTAAATTGTTGTAATAATGCATCCAAGGCTTGGCCATCTTTAGCAAGTTTAACTTGACAGCCAATAATTTTTCCGTAGGTGGCTAATTGTTCAAAACCAGCAATACGAAATGTATCTGTTGAAATAAGCGCTACATTATCATGACCATGTATTTGCGCAAAACGCGCTGCTAATTTAGCAATTGTTGTGGTTTTTCCTACCCCCGTAGGTCCAACTAATGCAACCACACCACCCCGATGAATAATATCATTTTGAGTGGTGTTGATTTGCTCGCTAATCAATTTAGTCGCTTGTTGCCATGCTTGAGCTTCATGATGTTGCGCAGGCACATAACCTGCAATCTGATCGGCAATTTGTTCATTCAAACCGAGTGATAATAGACGAGATACTAACACCGCTCTTTGCGGATCCTTTTGTGCCATATCTTGCCACATCAACCCCGACACTTGATGCTCAAGTAACTGCCTAATTGAAGCCATTTCTTGCTGCATTTTATCAAAGTCTTGCTGACTCACGCTACTTTGTTGACTTTGTTCTTGTCCGCTTTGCGAAAAGCTAAGTTTTTGAGACATTTGTTGTGCCTCAACAGAATTATGCACTTCTTGATTTTTCTCTTTAAAAGCACTTGTTGCATCAGGCATCGATTCATGAGGCGAAGGAATAGTTCCATCAGGGCTTGAATGGCGTAATCGCTCTGTAAAGCTACGTAGCTGTTGTTCAATATCTTCTTCCCCAGCAACTTCTGCATCATTAGTATGATTAGCAGGCTTTACTTGCGTGTGTTCATCAGGTTGTTGCACTTGACGGTTTAACAATGCCGATAAGCTATCTGCTGGAGCATGGGTTTCAGTATTCGCTTGAGGTTGTGGCACTGGTGTGGCGCTTAAGTTAACAACATCATTACTTATGTCTCGAGAGACATCAGTTGTAGGCTCAGCACTAGGTTTGGCTGTGGGAACAGATTGGCTATAATCAACTGCCGCCATCAGTTCAACCCCTTCGGGAATTTTTTTGTTAGACATGATAACCGCATCCACACCTAACTCTTCTTTAATTTGAGCCAATGCACTGCGCATATCTTTGGCAACAAAACGTCTAATTTTCACAGTTAACCCCTCTATAGTGACGAGTGAAAAGTAGCAAGTGACTCACTTTACATTACATACTTTTCTGTCGACACTTTTCTACTGCCCTATGGCACTCACAATTTTAATTTGTTTATCATCAGGGATCTCTTGATAAGAGATCACCCGTAAGCCTGGTATGGTATATTTAACAAACTTAGCTAACACGGTTCGTAAAATTCCTGATGTTAATAATATTGGTGTTTCACCGGCCATTTCTTGCTGCTGTGCACCATCGGTCAGTGATTTTTGTAATCGCTCAGCTAAGCCCGGCTCAATGCCTGCACCATCATCCCCAGCCATTTGCATAGACTGGTGCAACATTTGTTCCAACTCAGGCGCCAAGGTTATGACAGGTACCTCAGCAGCAGCGCCAACTAAGTCTTGTATGATAAATTTACGCAAGGTAATTCGCACTGCGGCAGTGAGTACTTCTGAATCTTGACTCTTAGGGCCATATTCTACCAGTGTTTGAACAATCGAGCGCATATCACGAACAGCAACACCTTCATTCATTAAACTTTGTAGCACTTTTACCACAGTGCCTAAAGTTAACGTATCAGGGATAAAGCCTTCCACCAACTTAGGATAGGATTTAGCTAGCATATCTAACAGATTTTGAACTTCTTCATGACCTAATAACTGCGAAGCATTATTGGTAAGAATTTGGCTTAAATGAGTCGCTAATACCGTTGCTGAATCAACAACCGTGTAGCCTAATGTTTGTGCCTGCTCACGCTGATTTTGGTTGATCCAAACGGCATCTAAACCAAAAGCAGGATCTTTAGTTGCAACGCCATCAAGTTTACCGAACACTTGCCCGGGGTTTATCGCTAGCTCTTGATCATGACGAATTTCTGCACTGCCTATGGTGACCCCCATCAAAGATATTTGATAGGTGTTAGGGTCTAAGTCTAAGTTATCTCGAATATGCACTGCTGGCACTAAAAAGCCAAACTCTTGAGAGAGCTTTTTCCGAACGCCTTTAATTCTGCTTAATAGCTCACCGCCCTGTGCTTTATCAACTAAAGGAATTAATCGATAACCAATTTCTAAACCAATAACGTCAACATGGTTGACATCATCCCAATCTAAATCTTTTACTTCTTCTTCTTTTTGTTTGCTCTGCTCTTGCTCTTCTTGAGCAACCTTTTCAAGTTCAACCGCTTTATTGGCTTTATGTTTACTACCAAAATATGCACTTGCCCCAATCACGCTAGCAAAAAACAAAAAGACAAAATGTGGCATTCCCGGCACTACGCCCATAACAAACATAACGCCAGCAGCAATATACAGCGATTTTTCTTGTCCGAGTTGGCTGCTTACTTGCTCGCCCATGTCTTGAGCCGTATTTTGTCGAGTCACAACAATCGCAGTAGCAACAGAAAGCAATAAGCCTGGTATTTGCGCCACTAAACCGTCACCTATGGTAAGTAAGGTGTAAATTTCGACGGCACTATCAAATGATAAGTCATGTTGCACCATCCCAATGACTAAACCACCAATGATGTTGATGAATAAAATCAAAATACCAGCAATAGCATCGCCTTTTACAAACTTACTCGCACCATCCATAGAGCCATAGAAATCAGCTTCACTAGTCACTTCAATACGGCGCTCACGCGCCTGCTCTTGATTAATAAAGCCAGCATTTAAATCTGCATCAATTGCCATTTGCTTACCCGGCATGGCATCAAGTGTAAAACGCGCGGTAACTTCGGCGATACGCCCTGCACCTTTGGTAACCACAACAAAGTTAATAATAATTAAGATCAAAAACACCACTAAACCAACGGCATAGTTACCACCAATAACAACCGATCCAAAGGCTTCTATAACTTTACCTGCCGCCGCTGTTCCTTCATGACCTTCGAGTAAAACCACTCGAGTACTAGCCACGTTAAGTGCTAATCGTAAAATTGTTGCAATAAGAATCACGGAAGGAAAGGAGCCAAACTCAAGCGGTTTTAATGTGTAAACAGTAATAAGCAGTACAACGAGAGAGAGCGCTATATTGAAAGAAAACAGCACATCCAATAGCCATGCAGGCATGGGTAAAACCACCATACCTAAAGCGGCCATTACCAGTAATGGTGTACCCAAACCAGAAAGATGAGTTAATTTATTTTTGCTAAATTGATTAAAATAGGCGGTTAATTGCATTAAATACGGCTAGCTCTTGATGATATTTTTTTGACACTAGCTGTAAAATTGCAAAAGCTATACCAACAAAGAGCATTAGTGCATTTTAAATATCGAATACACCATCAGATTGCAAACATTTGTTTTCACAGGGATTTTATTGCTGAATACTCTTTTTAATACTTAAATTCATCCGGAATAGGTAATTCCTTCGCTATAGGAATTGGCCTTTTAGCTCGGCCTTTTTTATGCTCGTTAAGTTGATAAATAAAGGCCAATACTTGCGCAACAGCGGCATATAATTCTTCTGGAATATCTTGCTCAATTTCGGCAGTGTAATACAAGGAGCGAGCCAAGGCAGGTGACTGAATAATTTCAACGCCGTGCTCTTTAGCTATGGTGCGAATATGCATCGCCATTTCATCAATGCCTTTAGCAATAAGTATTGGCGCCCCGCCCACAGCAGCATCATACTTTAAAGCAACACTATAGTGAGTAGGGTTGGTAATAATCACATCAGCATTAGGGACTTCAGCCATTTGGCGCCGCTGCGACATTTCATATTGAGTGCGCTTAATCCGTCCTTTAACTTCAGGGTTACCTTCCGTATTTTTATGCTCATCCTTAATCTCTTGCTTGGTCATTTTCAGCTGTCGGGTATGGTTCCATATTTGGTATGGGGCATCAATGGCAGCAATAATACCAACCGAAAGCGCTAGCACTAAAAACATCCATAACAATAAGTTAACTGAATGCTCAAAATTAGTAGGAATAGTTTCTAAACTCAACCCTAATATTTGTTCAAACAGCCCGCTCAAGAGTAAAAATGCCACGATAAAGACTACAAAAAATTTTAACAGTGATTTAATCAACTCAACGCCAGCTTGAATGCCAAACATGCGTTTAAAGCCCGCTAAAGGTGACAGTTTACTCGCTTTAGGTGCCATGGCCTCCCATGAAAAACTCATACCGCCCAGCATGGTATTTCCAACGAAAGCGGCTACTATGATAATGGCGAAAATCCATAGCATAGGCCAAACGGTCGTGCCAATAGCCTGACTAATGACATTAAACAACGCATTAAGATCCATCGCTTCATGGCGGGTAATACTAAACAAGCGTTTCATAACTTGTGCTAATGATTGCACCAATGAGTTCCCCATTAGCAACATAGCACATGCACTGCCAACCAGTACAAACATAGTACCTAGATCTTTCGAACGAGCGATTTGACCTTTTTTTCTAGCGTCAGAAAGCTTTTTCGCCGTCGGTTGTTCTGTTTTTTCACCACTATCTGAATCAGCCATTTAAGGAGTCGCCCGACAATCAATTAAATAACAGCTAAAATCTAATGCCCGCTGCCATTGCAGCTCAAAATGGGTAAGAAAATTACCAAACGTTAACCACATGATCAATAAACCAGCCATCATGGTGATTGGAAAACCAATCGCAAAAATATTCAATTGCGGAGCGGCACGCGTCATAATACCAAATGAAAAATTTATTAATAACATAGCGGTAAGTGGCGCTAATGCTAATGATAACGCCGTAGCAAACATCCAGCTGCCCCACTCGGCTATCTCTTTAAATTTGATACTATGTAATGAGTCACTGCCAATGGGTAAGGTGTCGAAACTGGCTGCAATAAATTGTAGGTAAGCTAAATGCCCATCCATAACCCAAAAAAGTAACGACGATAATATTAAGAAGAATTGTCCCACTGCTGGAACGTTCATGCCACTGGCTGGATCAACTAAAGAAGCAAAGCCCAAACCAGACTGCATAGCAATTATTTGGCCTGCTAACGTAAAGGTATTCACTACCATTACCGTAATAAAACCTAGCATCACACCAATAATGGTTTGCTGAGCTACCAGTATTACCGTATTAAAAGATAACAGTTGCTCAACTTC
Organism: Colwellia sp.; assembly: GCA_026196955.1. GTDB lineage: Bacteria > Pseudomonadota > Gammaproteobacteria > Enterobacterales > Alteromonadaceae > Colwellia. The sequence goes on from JAPHTO010000070.1 coordinate 11,460, forward strand.
TGTTGGAGGAATAGCAGGCATAATAGCCACGGTTACCGCTAAGCATAAAAATAATTTTATGCGTGTGGGGATTGTACGAGCGCCGAAGCCAATCATGGTCATCACAAGAGCAGAAACACGGGTAAAAGGCAGAATAAAGTCAGCCAGATATTGATTAATAACTGACTCAGTAAACTCCATTAGCTCACCACACTTGGGATACTAGCAACGAGTCTAAATGTATAATCCATCAGCTTTTCTATTCCCCAGTGGCCACCGTAAATAAGGGCCAGCAAGGTCACAATTAACCGAGGTAGAAAACTTAACGTTTGTTCATTAATGGATGTTGCCGCTTGAAAAATAGCAACCAGTAAACCAATAAACAAACTGGGCAAGATCACAGCACTTACTAGTACAATCACTAGCAATAATGCATCTCTTAATATGTCAACAAAGACTTCTGGACCCATGCTATTTTCTCTTATTTACCTGTCACTATGATTAACGTTTTTAGCTTGTTTAATTACCTAAGCCATAGCTGGTAGCTATGGTACCTATCACTAAGTTCCAGCCGTCAACTAAAACAAATAGCATTAACTTAAATGGCAATGACACTATCATGGGTGACAACATCATCATCCCCATAGCCATTAGTATACTTGCCACTACTAAATCTATGATTAAAAAAGGAATAAACAAAATAAAACCGAT
>JAPHTO010000161.1 GCA_026196955.1 Colwellia sp.
AATGATGGTACCGTCTTCCTCCATCAAAAAAAATAAATCAGGAATTGCTTCAAAGGCCGCCTCAAGCATATGCTCTTTAAAAGTAGTTTGTGCTTGAGCATGCTTAACGTCAGCTAAATTAACATCGATACAATATAATTGTTTTTTATTATTTTGATTGGTAAACAGAACATGGCTTGAGTATATATTGACATCTTGGCCGTCTTTATGGCGTAAGGTGAGCTCAGATGCAGGTACAGCTATTCCCTGCTCTAACCAACGCTGAATATCCTCAATAACCGAGGGCTTAAAAGACTCGGGTATGATTAAATCTTCTAAACGCCGCCCTAAGGCTTCTTCTTTCGAATAGCCATAAAGCAATTCGCTGCCTTTATTCCAATAAATAACTTGCCGATTCTCATCGTATCCTTGCACGGCAATAGCATCCACTACATCAAAAAGTTGATGAAGAGGATCATTAAGCTCATATTGATGACTTAAGAGGCTAGTAACTTCACTTGATTCCATAATTGCAAAGCAAAATACAAATAGACATTATCTTTATACTAGAACTAAACGGTCAATTTTGCTTCCTTTGACAGCAAATACTAACTCAAAGTTAATGACACATAATTTAACAAGAATTATTTGTATTTCAATTGATCGTAGTCAATACTTAATTATAGTGCTTAAATACTATATTCTTTATCTTAAGAAAGATTATGGATGATGTACTGCACTTTCACATGGAATTAAAGGAATTATGTGACATGAATTTATTTCACCGCTCGTTAGATCATAACAACCAATCCATGGGGATCTTAGCATTAGACGTTGAAGGCATAGTCATTGAGGTAAATAAGCAATACTTAACCATGACAGGTCTAAATAAAAGTGACTTATTAGGAAAGCCATTAGAAAACTTTGATACGCTCATAAATAGGCAAGAACACACAAAGCCTTCTTTCCCTTCATTCGAACATTTTCATTCTACATTAACACATAAAAACGGCTCTTCTTTTGCCATTGAAATTTATTTAATTTCTCAACAAATTAACAATAAACAGCAACTGACACTATTTATTAAAAGCCTAAGTGATGCTGAACAAGATGATTCCAAAACATCCATTGTTGAACAGATTTTTAACAACTCTAATGAAGCAATAATTGTTACTGATAATCATGGCTATATACAAGTTGTTAACCAAAGCTTCTCAGATATAACAGGGTATGAAAACCATGAGGTTATTGGTAAAACACCGGCTATTTTAAATTCTGGCAAACAAGATAGATATTTTTATAAAAAGTTTTGGTATCAATTAATTAATCAAGGTTGTTGGCAGGGAGAAATTTGGAATAAACGAAAAAATGGTGAAATTTATCCCGAGTGGTTAAATATTTCTAGCATTAGAAATGAAACTGGATTTATAACACATTACATTTGCCAATTTACAGATATCACTCAGCGAAAAAAATCTGAGGAAGAGCTGCATTTTCAGGTTTACCACGACTCATTAACCAACTTACCCAATCGTCAACTTCTATTTGAAAAACTATCGCACCTATGTGCTTTAAATTCAGAAAGCCCTGTTTACTTTGCAATATTATTTTGCGATTTAGATCGCTTTAAACTAATAAATGATTCTCTAGGCCACGAGGTAGGAGACCAGTTACTCAAATCTGTTGCAAATAGGTTTTCAGGTAAGCTAAGAGATAATGACATCATAGCTCGTACCGGTGGTGATGAGTTCATTGTGGTCATTGAAGGAGAAAAATCTTTAATAAATATAGATAAAATTTGTTTTCAGATTTTATCGCTTTTTGAAACCCCTTTTAAAACCAAGCATGGTGAGTTTAGAACCTCTGTCAGTATTGGTGTGAGCCAATTTCCTGTGGACTCAACCAATGTGCGAGAACTCATCTCATTTGCAGATGTTGCTATGCTGAAAGTGAAAGAATCAGGTGGCAATTGCTACCAACTCTTTGACTCAAGGGAAAAAAACATCATCACACAACGTTTAGAGCTAGAGCAAGAAATTTGCCAAGCAATTAAGGATAAGCATTTTGAAGTTTGGTACCAACCACAAATAAACACCAATACCTTTGAAGTTTACGGCGTTGAATGCTTATTGCGATGGAATCATCCTACCCAAGGGCTTATTCCACCCGATTTATTTATTCCTATCGCCGAAGCCAACGGAGCCATTAAAGAGCTAGGTTATTTTGTGTTAAAAACCGCCTGTCATCAGCTCAGACAGTGGCGGGTTAATAATGTTTTTACAGGAACAATGGCCATTAATGTGTCTTTACGTCAATTCGATCGTAACGATTTACTAAGTCAGGTAAGGGAAATACTTATAGAAGAAATGCTGCCCGGTGAAGCCATTGAACTTGAGGTAACTGAGTCACTATTTTCAGAAGACAATGTTCACTTGAGTCCAATCCTAAATGGCTTAAGAGCCTTGGGGATCAAGGTTGCCATTGATGACTTCGGCACAGGTTATTCTTCATTACAACGTTTGAAAACACTGCCAATTGATAACGTAAAAATTGACAAATGTTTCATTGATAATATTGAAGCTTCACCACAAGATACTGCAATTATTAAAGCGATAATTATCTTGTCTAAAACCTTTAACGTTAACCTAATCGCTGAGGGAATAGAGAGCCAAGGACAGGCGCTAAAACTAACTGAGCTAGGTTGCTATAACCACCAAGGATACCTATATAGCAAACCGCAAAGAGCTAAAGACTTTGAGCGCTGGCTACACGAGTTTCAAGGTAACAATACAGAAAAGCATAGTTATTCATCAAAAATGGACTGCCAATAATGAAGCACATAAACTTGCCTAATCACCCCGATGTAGTAATGATCTACCAAGACCGTGATACTGTTGAACCCGCTATTCAGCAAATTATGGAACTTGAACTTGAGTTTAAAACCTATAAATTTGATCCACGCAAGTTGCATGATATTGCAGAAATGAATCCTAAAGTGGTGCTGTTATCGTCTAACAACATCAAGAGCACCATTCGTTTTTATATAGATTATTTAGAAGAATATGGTCAAGATATTGCGCCCCATAGCGCTGTGCTACTGATTAGCAACCGTGAAATGTCGTGTGCCTATTTAGCTTGTGAAAATGGTTTATTTGATAATTACGCCATAATTAATCCCTTGAATGAGCCTTGTCGATTAAAACTAGTGTTATTGCAAGCATTAAAAGCAATAGAAAATCACAAAATTGATAGCTTAAACAAACTTATTTCAGATGGAGAGGATGAATTAGCCTCATGTATAGAACATGGTGTTGCGTTAAAAAAATATTTTCAACATGAAGTTGAAAAGTGTGGAACAGGTTTGATATCAGCTACAGATAACATCATTGAAAATGATGAAGCGAAAGCCGTATTACAAAACCTTATCGGCCTTTCTATTGATGAAATGAATGATAATGTTACAGCAAATATTCAAGGAATATTGGATCAAATAACAGAATTACGAATCAACAATCAATCCATCAAACAAAATGTTCAAATGAACCAGACTCCTAAGAATAAAGTCGTTGATGGTATTAATACAGAGTTTCTAAACTATGATATTAATAAGGTTATAGCACAAAGCCATACCTCGGGTTATAAAATATTAATTGCCGAAGAGTCAGACATGTACACTCGTGTTATTGAAGAAATATTTATGGATACTAGCTTTAAATTTTCTTTGGTAACCAATGGGAAGGATGCTTTAAAACAGATAAGAGCTATAAAGCCAGATGTTATCTTGCTAGCCTATGATTTACCCATACTCACGGGCATTGAAGTAACTCGAATTATTCGAGAAGAAGGTAGTACAATACCAATAATTGCTTATACTCATCATCGTGATAAGGCAGTTATCAAACGTTGGATTCCATTAGGTTTAAGTGATTATATAATTAAACCGTCCAAAAAAAGTACCATTTTAAAAAGTGTCGCTAAAGCGATTAAAAAGCCTATTGAAATAATCCATCATCATAAGAATGTGGATAAAGATGATATTCAATGGATACCGGAATATTCGGTAGGAAATAAAGATATTGATGAACAACATAAAGTGTTATTCACCATGGTTAATAATTTTTTTCATCAAACAAGTAAGAAGAATGCCATCGCACTTTTTCATAATCTATCTTCATATATCGACTTACACTTTGAAGCTGAAGAAAACTTATTAAGACAGATCAATTATCCCGATACCGAAGAGCACATTAAAAAGCATGACAAATTAAGGGAAAAATTTACTTTAATACAAGAGAAGTTGAATGATTACAATGTTGACGTACAACACAAAATAGCAATTTTTCTTTATAATTGGCTAGCAAAGCATATTCTACAAACTGACATGAAATTTAAAACCTATGCTTTATCCATTGAAGAGGCTAGTTTCAGCCAATAGGCATCACTAGTTTATACACCAACTTCCATCATACAAATTAAGTACTTGTACTTACTGCAAATAACATAGCAATAGCTATGATACTTGCTTTGATATCATTTCCAACAATTCTTAGCTATTAACACTCTGTTTATTCCCTTTTAGACTATAGCTAGCATAGCTATACAATCTCGCTTTTGACTTAACCGCTAATTAGTGGACTGCTTGTTCATTGATAAAATAGGTTATAAGAAGCGTCGTAGGTTATATCAATCAAGTGGAAAGAGAAAAGTACAAAGGGAGACATATATAAAGTCAATTTTTCAAGCATTTTGTTGCAAGTTGATGACTTATTGCTAGATTGATTGTTTGATAAAAGAAAAACAAATGACTAAACAAGGATTTATTATGGCTTCTGATGTCGAAATAGCTCAACAATTTACTCCCCGCCCTATCACTGAAATTTGTGACAAACTCAATATAAAATCAGAGCACATACTGCCTTATGGTCGAGAAATAGCAAAAATATCACTTGATGCACTAAAGACTAAATCAACCAAAAAAGGAAAATTGATTCTAGTTTCAGCGACAACACCTACACCTTCCGGCGAAGGAAAAACGACAACAACTATTGGTTTAGGGCAAGCATTTACTCAACTAAATGAATCAGTATGTATGGCACTAAGAGAGCCTTCCCTTGGACCTTGTCTTGGTATGAAGGGCGGAGCTACAGGTGGAGGTTACAGCCAAATAATGCCCAGTGATAAAATAAACTTACATTTCACCGGTGATTTTCACGCAATAACTAGTGCCAATAACTTACTTTCTGCTGCTATCGATAACCACATCTATCAAGGCAATGTGCTTAATATAGATCCTCGTCAATTAGTTTGGCGACGTGTCATGGATATGAATGATCGAAGCTTGCGTAAAATTGTGCTTGGCCTTGGCGGTAAAATGCAAGGCATACCACGCGAAGGGGGCTTTGATATTACTGCAGCGTCTGAAGTGATGGCGATGTTATGTTTAGCAAATGATACATCCGATTTAAAGCAGCGCCTTGACCGTACTTTAATTGGCTACACCTATGACAGTAAACCTATTTACGCAAAAGAACTAGAAATTACTGGCGCAATGATGGCCTTACTTCGTGATGCTTTACAACCTAATTTAGTGCAAAGTTTTGAAGGAACTCCTGCATTTGTACACGGTGGGCCTTTTGCAAACATTGCCCATGGCTGTAATAGTGTTATCGCCACAAGAATGGCCATGCAATACAGTGACTGGGCCATAACAGAAGCAGGTTTCGGCTTTGACTTAGGCGCGGAAAAATTCTTTGATATTAAATGTAGGATTGCTAAATTAGATCCCGATGCAGTTGTGCTTGTCACCACAGTCCGTGCATTGAAAATGCATGGTGGGAAAGATAAAAGTGATTTGGAAACAGAAGATTTAAGTGCCGTAGCAAAAGGCTTAGAAAATCTGGACAAGCACATTGAAAGTGTTGAACTGTTTAATAAGCATCCTGTTGTTGCATTAAATCGTTTTGCCTCAGATACCGATACTGAAATCGCGTTAATCAAAGCTCGCTGTGTCGAACACGGTGTTTCCTTTGCTGAGACAACACATCATGCTGATGGTGGCAATGGTGCCATAGCGCTTGCTAAAGCAGTGATGGCCTCAATAGATAAAAGCACCCCATTCAAGCCATTATATGAATTAGATATATCCGTGGTTGAAAAAGTAAGAAAAGTTAGCCGTGCTATGTATGGAGCCACAGATGTTGCTTTTTCAAAGCAAGCTGAAAAAGACTTAAAGCATGTTGAGCAATTAGGTTTAACTCACTTACCTATTTGTATCGCTAAAGCACCAAGCTCTTTATCTGACGATCCCGCACTACATGGTCGACCAAGGGATTTTGAAGTGACGGTTAGCTCAATACAGATTAATGCCGGCGCCGGATTTTTGGTTGTGCTTACAGGTAATATTATGCGTATGCCAGGCTTACCTAAAGTACCTGCGGCGAATGATATAAGGTTATTAAAGACCGGCGTGATTGAGGGGCTAGAGTAAAAATTTCAAATAAATATCAGGACTAAAAAAGGTGAAACTAATGGCTATTAGTTTCACCTGTAATAATCATTTGTTAACTAATTTATTCTCAATAATTAACTTAGTTTTTTGCGAGTTTGTCAGCAAGATATAACCACGTAGGCAATACTGTATCGGGATTTAACGATACACTATCTATGCCCTGCTCTACTAACCATGCTGCAAAGTCTTCATGATCTGAAGGCCCTTGACCACAAATACCAACATATTTACCACGCTTTTTACACGCACTAATTGCCATTGATAATAACGCTTTAATTGCTGGGTTACGCTCATCAAATAAATGGGCAATTAAACCTGAGTCTCTATCTAAACCAAGTGTTAGCTGAGTTAAGTCGTTAGAGCCGATAGAGAAACCGTCAAAATAATCAAGAAATTGATCCGCAAGCAAGGCGTTTGAGGGTAATTCACACATCATAATAATGCGCAAACCATTTTCTCCACGTTTTAATCTATGCTCAGCTAAAATATCAATCACCGCCGCAGCTTCTTCTAACGTGCGTACAAAGGGGATCATCACTTCAACATTGGTTAAGCCCATATCATTGCGAACACGTTTTATAGCTTCACATTCGAGGGCAAAACAATCACGGAAATCTTTTGAAATATAGCGTGATGCACCACGGTAGCCAATCATAGGGTTTTCTTCATCAGGCTCGTAATCTTCGCCACCCACTAAGTTAGCATACTCATTTGATTTAAAATCAGACATACGCACAATAACTTTTTCTGGTGAATAAGCCGCGGCTAATGTAGAAATACCTTCGGTTAATTTAGCAATATAAAATTCAACCGGACTGTCATAACCAACAATAATGTCGTTAATTTCATCTTGTAAGTCAGCAGATTGAGTATCAAAATTCAATAAAGCTTTCGGATGAATACCAATCATTTTATTGATAATAAACTCTAAACGAGCTAAACCAATGCCGGCATGTGGTAACTTAGCAAATGCAAAAGCACGATCTGGGTTACCAACGTTCATCATAATTTTAAGTGGTAACGCTGGCATGGCATCAATTTCGGATGTTGTGACGGTATAATCCAATTGACCTTGATAAATGAAACCAGTATCACCTTCTGCACAAGACACAGTGACTTCATCCCCTGTCGCAATTAACTGAGTAGCATTACCACAACCCACAACTGCTGGAATCCCCATTTCACGCGCAATAATAGCGGCATGACACGTTCTACCACCGCGATTGGTGACAATAGCAGAAGCGCGTTTCATGATAGGCTCCCAATCTGGATCAGTCATATCCGTGACCAGTACATCACCCGGTAAAATTTTATCCATTTCATCTAGAGACGCTAATACTTTCGCCTCACCACTACCAATTTTATGACCAATAGAGCGACCTTCACAAATAATGTCAGCGGATGTTTGTAATTGGAACTGCTCCATAACATTCGCATTTTCACGACTTTTAACGGTTTCAGGACGCGCTTGAACAATATAGAGCTTATTATCTAAGCCATCTTTAGCCCACTCAATATCCATAGGGCGGCCATAGTGTTTTTCAATAATTACTGCTTGCTTGGCAAGCTCTTGTACTTCAGCATCGGTTAATGAAAAGCGGTTTGAGTCTTGTTCGTCAATATCAACAATTTCAACTTGCTTGTTATGCTCTTGTGATTGGGTATACACCATTTTAATGGCTTTGCTACCAATATTACGGCGCACAACCGCTGGGTTACCTTTTGCAAGTGTTGGTTTGTGCACATAAAATTCGTCAGGGTTTACCGCCCCTTGCACTACCATTTCACCTAAACCAAAGCTAGAGGTAATAAAAACAACCTCTTCAAAACCTGATTCCGTATCAATAGAAAACATGACACCAGAAGCTGAAATATCACTACGTACCATACGTTGAATACCAGCAGATAAAGCTACACCACGATGATCATAACCTTGATGTACACGGTAAGAAATTGCACGGTCATTAAACAGCGAGGCGAAAACATGCTTGATAGCAATCATTACTGCTTCTAATCCACGGACATTAAGGAAGGTTTCTTGCTGGCCTGCAAAAGAGGCATCAGGCATATCTTCAGCTGTTGCAGAAGAACGCACAGCAAAAGAAGCATCGTCGGTAAATTCACCGGCTAATTGGTTGTAGGCCTGTTCAATATCTTGTTGCATTTGAGGTAAGAAAGGCGTGTCAATAATCCACTGACGTATCGTTTCACCACATTTTGCTAATTCATTAACATCTTCAACATCAAGTGTGTCGAGTAGTTGGTATATTTTTTCATTAATGCCACTTTGCTCTAGAAATTCATTAAAGGCAAAAGACGTTGTGGCAAAACCTGTCGGTACTTGTACACCAACATTTGCTAAATTCGAAATCATTTCTCCAAGAGATGCGTTTTTACCGCCAACGCGATCAACATCACCCATTCCCAAGTTTTCATACCAAAGTACATTTTCTTGCACAACAATTCTCCATTGAATTGACGAAAAAGATAAAAAGTTAATTAAAAATTCATACTATATTTATAACGCTAGACATTCTACACTGCCAACTATTGAAACTAAAAGTTAAAATGAAATATAACTTAGAAGTTTTCATTTTATCACTCACAACAACAATATAAGGTAAAGGTTTACATGCGCACTGCTTTTTATATCTCTGATGGCACAGCGATCACCTCTGAGGTTTTCGGCCATGCATTATTGTCTCTATTTCCTACAGAGTTTGAACATCAAACCATTTCATTTGTAGAAACAATCGAGAAAGCGTTAGATGCTAAAGAGAAAATAAACAAAGCTTGCGCTCGCTCTAATGAGCCACCTTTAGTTTTCCATACCTTTGTAAATAATGACATTCGAGAAATCATTGATAGTTGCGACGGGGTGATCTATAACTTTTTAGAACATTTTGTTGCGCCACTAGAAAAGCAACTGGACATGAAAGCTAAACCGACAGCGCATAGAACACATAGTATTCATGAAAATAGCTATGACTATCGAATAGAAGCAGTTAATTATGCCTTAAATAATGATGATGGCTCTAATGTGACTAACTATGAAGATGCCGATGTCATTCTCGTTGGCGTATCTCGCTCTGGTAAAACCCCTAGCTCTTTGTATTTGGCGCTTCAATACGGTATCAAAGCCGCTAATTATCCGTTTACTGATGACGATATGGATGAGCTTAAAATTCCTTCATTTTTAAAACCACATAAAAAGAAACTTTTCGGATTAACCATTGATGCACAACGGTTAATTGATATTCGCGAAGGAAGAATGTCAAACTCTAAATACGCCTCAGCCAGACAATGTCGGATGGAAGTGCGAGAAGTTGAAAAGCTTTATAAAAAAGAGCGCATTCCTTTCATCAATACCACTAAGTTTTCTGTCGAAGAAATTACCGCAAAAATACTCAGTGAAACAGGACTGCAAAGATATAAGTACTAATTAGGCCATTTTATTAAAAAGCCATATCAAATTATCATGAATTAGATGACTAAATTAGTTCACATTAGCCGTTAATTTAGCTATGTTAGCGGCCATAAATTAGTTTATGTGCGCTTTTGCTTTTCACAAGTACAAGTGCCAGACAAAAGCATACATATTTCATGACTATTAAAACCGACGAACTACGCACAAGTTTAATTGAAAATTTAGTGTCTCCTGCTCAATTAGCAGAGCAAATTCCTTTAAGTAAAGCTACTGCTGACTTTATTATGCAGAGCCGACAAGAGGTTGAAGCAGTAATTTCTGGCGAAGATAAGCGCTTATTGGTGGTAATTGGGCCATGTTCAATTCATGATACCGAAGCCGCAATTGATTATGCTAAACGTCTAAAAGTGTTACGTGATAAATACAGCAATGAGCTCTTGATTGTTATGCGTGTTTATTTTGAAAAACCACGCACAACTGTTGGTTGGAAAGGTTTGATCAGTGACCCTGATCTAGATAAGTCATTCCATGTGGCTAAGGGACTAAACCTTGCACGTCAGTTATTAGTAGATATCAATGAAATGGGCTTACCTGCTGGTACTGAATTTTTAGATATGGTTACGGGTCAGTATATTTCTGACTTAATCAGTTGGGGCGCAATTGGTGCTCGTACAACAGAAAGCCAAGTTCACAGAGAGCTAGCGTCTGCCCTTTCTTGTCCTGTTGGCTTTAAAAACGGCACTGATGGGAATGTAAAAATAGCTTTAGATGCCATTAAAGCATCAAGCGTTCCTCATGTTTTATATTCTCCTGATAAAAGTGGTCAAATGTGTATTTATCGTACCCACGGCAACCCTTTTGCACATGTAATTTTACGTGGCGGCAAAGTACCAAATTATCATCAACAAGATATCAAAAACACTTGTGAAGCACTTGATAAAGCTGCGCTGAAACAGAGTATTATGGTTGACTGTAGTCATGGTAATAGCTTTAAAGATCATAACAAGCAAATTGATGTCGCTCGCTCACTTGCCGAGCAAATTAACCAAGGCGAAGACAGCATTTTTGGTGTCATGATTGAAAGCTTTATTGAAGCAGGCAACCAAGCTGTTAAAGAAGATACACCGCTAGTTTATGGTCAGAGTATTACTGACGCTTGCGTTAATTTAACCGTCAGTGAAGAGATATTATCTTTACTCGCTGATGCCGTTAAAAACAGAGTTAGCCAATAGACTCCTCGTAGAGCTCAATCCATTGCTGCACTGTCATTTTTGCCACTAGTTCACCAATTAGTTGATAGGGTATATTGTTGAAATTCTTAAAACGAATACAACATTTACCCATATCTAATTTATGCTTACAGTGGTTAGGATACTCACGCACAAACCAATCAAGTAATGCTTCATCAGCATAAATCCCCGAATGATAAAGCGCTATAAAATTCTTTTGGGAAGCGAGGTTCATAAAGGGTAACGGTAACTTAGGATTACAATGATACCCTTTAGGATAAAGCTTTAAAGGCACAACGTAAGCTAACATGCCATACCCCATGGCCTCTTCAAATCCATCAGGTAAATGCTTTAAAATCTCACCACGAAGTTGATTAATCACCGCTTTTCTTTCATCACTAAGACTATCAATATAAGCTTGTGGCGTTTTTGCTTCAGAATGCATTTATCCTCCTCAGTATAGGGTCTGTTGAACTTTCGCGGTTAAATTTTGTTCGAGATAAAAACGTTTTAATCACGGCGAGTAGTGTGTAGCCTAGTCACTCTAAGCAAATACTACTCAACAAAGAGTAA
>JAPHTO010000075.1 GCA_026196955.1 Colwellia sp.
ATTCTCCACAAGTTGTACTATTTGAAGATGCAGAAAACACAAGCTGGCCAATGTGGGATTGTTGTGGCGGCTCTACACCAACAGTTGAAACAGATGATGAAGATCATGGTGCCGTAGCTGAATTTGCCATTGGTGCAGATCCTACAGTGATGGGCTTTATTTCAAGAGAAGGTAATACTGATACCCCTGCTCCTTTTGATGCCTCTGCTATTTTAGCGAACGGTGTAGTGCAGTTTGAAATGAAAGTGAACACCATGCCAAACGATGCTGGTGCTACTTGGTTATTCAAAATGGAATCGGATAATGCCACATCAGCCGTTGAATTACCGTTATCAGACAGTGTTGAAGGTGTTGTTCCATCAGCAGGTGTATGGCAAACCTACACATTCAATTTAGCTGACTTAGCTGATGCAGGACTCGATGTCAGTGCTATCGATGTACTAATGATATTCCCTGCATGGGGTGCTGGTGAAGGTGCGGTTTACCGTGTTGATAACGCCAAGATTTATGATCCAAACGCCTCTAATGACTTTAGCGGACACATATTGTTTGCTGATCAAGCTAAAGACCAGTGGAGTATTTGGGACTGTTGTGGTGGCTCAACACCAACCGTTGAAAATGACGATACTGATCATGGTATGACCGCTGAATTTGTTATTGGCGCTGCACCAACAGTTATGGGCTTATTAGCGGATGACGATGTGTACTTAGATGCCTCAAGTCTACTTGCTAACGGCGTGGTTCAATTTGAAATGAAAGTGGTCAATGCACCAAATGATGCGGGTGCCGTATGGAAATTCAAAATTGAAGCCGGTGATACTGCTTCTGCCGTAGAGCTAGACCTAACTGCAAGCCAAGAAGGTGTTGCTCCGGTAACTGGCGAGTGGCAAACCTATACCTACTCATTACAAAGCTTGTTTGATGCTGGTTTAAGTATTGATCAAATTGATGTCTTAATGGTTTTCCCTGCTTGGGGTACTGGTGAAGGCGCAACGTATCGTTTAGATAATGTGAAAATATATGATCCTAGCAGCATGCCTGCACCACAAGGTTTGACCCTTTATGACAATGCTCAACATGCTGAGTGGCCTATTTGGGATTGCTGTGGTGGCTCTACACCTACCGAAGAAGATGATGGCGCTGAACACGGCATGGTAGCACAATTTGCCATTGGCGCTGCGCCAACAGTCATGGGTTTCTTAGCTGATGATAATGTTTATTACGACGCTAGCTCTTTATTAACAACTGGTGTAGTGAAGTTTGATATGAAGGTGGTTACTGCGCCTAACGATGCCGGCGCGGTTTGGAAATTCAAAATCGAATCTGGTGATACAACAAGTGCTGTTGAATTAGATTTAACCGCCAGTCAAGAAGGTGCTGCGCCAGTTGTAGGTCAATGGCAAACTTATAGCTTCTCATTGCAAGATTTGTTTGATGCGGGTCTTGATATTAGTGCTATCGATGTTCTGATGGTATTCCCTGCTTGGGGAACGGGTGAAGGGGCTGTATATCGCATTGATAATGCGGCAATAACAGCTCAGTAGTCTCGTTAATTAAAAATGCTATGCGGTACTCGCTCTAAAGATAAGTACCGCAGTTTTTAAAACTAATTTAAGAAAGTAGGGTTAACATGAAACATACAAATTTTTCTAAAAAACGCTTAGCCGTTTATATTTCAGCAGCACTGACTGCTGGCCTTAATACTAGTGTTATGGCTGAAGAAGCCACGTTAAAAGAACAAGAACAACAAATTGAAGTTATTGAAGTTAAAGGCATAAGAGGCAGTTTACTTCGCTCAATGGATTTAAAACGTAATACCTCGGGTGTTATGGATGCTATTTCAGCTGAAGAGATGGGCAAATTTCCAGATACTAACCTAGCTGAATCTTTACAGCGTATTACTGGTGTTACCATTAGTCGTGAAAACGGTGAAGGTAGCCAAATTACTATTCGCGGCTTTGGCCCTTCATTTAATATGGTAACCCTTAATGGTCGTCAGATGGCGGGCACAGGATTTACCCGTTCATTTAACTTTGAAAACCTATCATCTGAGGGCGTTAGCACACTAGAGATCCTCAAATCTGCCCGTGCAGAGGTGCCAACGGGTGGTTTAGGGGGAACAGTAAATATTGTCACCGCCAAGCCATTTCAAAAGCCAGGAGAACAATTCTCCTTTATGGCTAAAGGAATCCACGACACCTCAGTGGAAGCAGGTGATGATATCACCCCAGAAGTTTCTGGAATTTACAGCAATACCTTTGCCGATGACAGGTTTGGTGTCTCCGCCAATTTCTCTTATCATCGCAGGGACTTTCAACGACAATCCGCCAATGTGCGCACCTGGTTGACCGGTAAAGATGAAAGTATGTCTGTTGACCCTGAAAATATTATTGATAATCGACCTATGGATGCAGAGGGAAATCCAGTTCAACAGTATTCGGAAAATATCGACGGTGAACTAGTACCTTTAGCTGCCACTTTTTTCCCGCAGGAAATAAGTTTTGGCAAGGATGACGTCCAGCGCGAACGTACCAATGCACAGGTAACCTTTCAATTTGCGGCAACAGATGATTTGATTTTCACCCTTGATCACACCATCAGTAATGCGGTAACAGGCAATAACTCGCTATCGTGGGGCATGTGGAACGGCTCATTTGGCGGTAATGCCAATGCCTATGAATTAGATGAAAGCGGTACTGCCATCTATTACAACTCTGCTGGTGATGATGGTTCGTTCACCTCATTTCGCGAAACAACTGAAGTTGACTCAAAAGCCACAGGATTAAATATTGAATGGTATGTCACTGATGATTTTAGTTTAACCTTTGATGCGCACAATTCAAAAACCACCACAGACAATGGCAAAGATACTGGGCTTGGCGCCAATGCCAGAGTTATTTTGGGCTCAGCCGATCTAGCCAGCAAAGATTACTTTTTTAGAGACGGCGACATTCCAGGTTACAATATTAACTGGAATAATGGCTCGCAAGAGCTTACACCCAATCAAATAGGCTCGAATTTCAGTATTTTTACCCGAACACCGGGGGAGTCTGAAGTATCTCAAGTGCAATTGGATGGTAAGTGGTTAGTCGACACTGACATTGGACTACAAACGATTAAATTTGGTGCCGCCTATACTGAACAATCACTCAGTGGTTGGGGTGGCTCTAACAACGCCAATGCGCCAGGCTTTAATAATGGCACCTTTGCAGAAATTTTCCCTGATAGCATGTTTGAGCGCGTTGATCTTGGTGACTTCCTTGATGAATTCTCTTTTGCCTCAGGCAGTATTGCGCCAGGTTATGCCTACACATTTGACCTTGATGAAGCATTTACCCGACAGGCTGCATTTTTAACCGAAGATGTAGTGGGTAGCGACGTATATCAAGTAGGCAGCTTTGCTGACTTCCCATTCAACAAAGTCGAAGAAGAAACTATCAGTTTGTATGTTTCAACCGATTGGGAGTTTGAGATTAGCGACTATTTTGTTGAAGTCAACCTTGGTGTGCGTTATGAAGAAACTGACATAGTGAGTCCTGCAAAGAGTCGAGTTGCAGAGCTAGTTTACTGGGCCGGTGGCTCAGAGTGGATCACCCAGTTTGCCGCTGGCGGTGAAGTTGTTGAAGTTGATTTTGAAGGTGACTATGACTTGCTATTACCCATGCTAGACATCAAAGTGGATTTAACCGATGATTTAGTGGCAAGAGCCTCTTGGGGTCAAACAATCACTCGGCCTGAGCTTGGCGACATGCTTGGCAACCTTAGCTTAACGTCATCACCAAAAGTTGGCTCTAGAAGTGGTAGTCGAGGCAATCCTAATTTAAGGCCATTTAAATCCACTAATTTAGATCTTTCTCTTGAGTATTACTATGATGAAGCCAGTTATGCTTCAATAGGTTTGTTCTGGAAAGATGTTGATGACTGGATTGGTGGTTCGCAAGTCAAAACAACATATGATGGCTTGCACGATGTATATTTAGGTCAACGCTGGAATAATGCCGTAGCAGCGATAACAGGACGTGGCGAGCAAGCAACTGATGCAGCAATTTACAATGAGATTGTTGCTAATGGTGTTGGCATTGGTGAAAACAACCGGATCTTACCTGATCCGGCAACTGATCCACTGATTGAATG
Organism: Colwellia sp.; assembly: GCA_026196955.1. Lineage (GTDB taxonomy): Bacteria > Pseudomonadota > Gammaproteobacteria > Enterobacterales > Alteromonadaceae > Colwellia. Next base: position 4,135 of record JAPHTO010000075.1, read on the forward strand.
GACTATTAATTCTCCAGAGAATTTCAAGACACGTAAAGTCAATGGTCTTGAGTTTGCTATTCAACATGTGTTTGGTGAGTCTGGCTTTGGTGCTGCTTTTAATGCCACCTTGGTTGACGGTGATGTTGAGTACGACAACTACGTGCTGACGCGTCAAGAAATACTTCCTGGTTTGAGTGACTCAGCCAACTTGCAGGGTTTCTATGAAAAAGACGGCTTATCAGTAAAAATTACCGGCGCATGGCGTGATGAATTCTTACTTGCCCAAGGTTTGCCAGATGAAACTGCTGGTTACGCTTCCCCCCAATATGCAGAGGAATTTCTTCAATGGGACATAAGTATTAACTACGATATTAATGACAATATGACGGTGTTCTTTGATGGTGTTAACTTAACCAACGAAACTGAACGTCACTTCAGTCGTTCTAAAAGCCAATTCTTGAGCGCCGCTCAATACGGCCCAAGATACGTACTTGGTTTCAGATACACCATGGGTGACTAATTGTCATGTAAGTGAGCTGCTTTTTTGTAAGCTAACTTAGTTTGACTTAACCAAAAAGCGCTTTCATTGTGAAAGCGCTTTTTTTAATTATCTAATACCAATTCAAATAATAAATAGTGAGATTTTATGTTAACAATTCGCGAGAAAATCGCCTATGGCTTAGGGGATACCGCTAGTAACATTATTTTCCAAACGGTAATGATGTTCCTGTTAATTTTTTATACCGATGTGGTTGGTATTTCTCCTGCGTTAGTGGGAACCTTGTTCTTAGTGGTACGCCTTTTTGATGCCATTACCGACCCTTTAATGGGAGCCTTGGCAGATCGAACCAAAACTCGTTTTGGACAGTTTAGACCTTATTTATTATGGCTAGCTGTGCCTTTTGGCATCATTTCAGTCATGGCGTTTACCACCCCAGATTTTTCCGATAATGGCAAAATTGTTTATGCCTTTGTCACCTACACTTTACTGATGATTGCCTATACGGCTATTAACATCCCCTATTCAGCCTTAGGAGGCGTGTTAACTGCCCAACCTTCTGAGCGGGTTTCTGTTCAGTCTTATCGTTTTGTTTTAGGTATGTTAGGTGGGCTAATTGTCGCGTCAGGAACACTGCCATTGGTAGAGTTCTTTGGTAATGGCGATAAAGCTAAGGGCTATCAACTCACTATGGCGGCAATGAGCCTTTTAGGCGTGGTGATGTTTTTATTATGCTTTATCGGCACCAAAGAAAGAGTATCACCACCTAAAGAGCAGAAATCTTCCTTTACTGAGGACTTATCATCTCTTTGGAAAAATGATCAGTGGCGAATACTGTGTCTGGCGGGGTTATTTTTACTAACAGGTCAGGTACTAAGGGCAACGTTAGCCATTTACTATGTCAAATATGTCCTTGGGCTTGAAGAGCAAATTACGCTATTTATTACGCTTGGCATGATTGGCAGTATTTTAGGTTGTGCGTGCGCTCAATTTGTCGCCAAAAGAGTTTGTAAAATTAAAGCTTATATTAGCCTACAACTCATCGCCGCCTTCATCTGTGTTATCAGTTATTTTGTCCCTAAAGAACAGGTGGTTATCGCCTTTGCCTTATTTTTTCTATGGAGCTTCTTTTTACAAATGGCAACGCCATTACTGTGGGCCAAAATGGCTGACACCATAGATTATGGCCACTGGAAAAATGGCATACGTATTACCGGTATGATTTATTCTGCCGTGGTGTTCTTTATTAAATTAGGTGTTGCCTTTGGCGGCGCATTTGCTGGTTGGTTACTCGCCTATTACGGTTACCAAGCAGATGTTGAACAGACAGAAACAGCGAAACACGGGATCTTACTATCATTTACAGTTTACCCAGCACTTGGCTCAATATTGGTGGCTATCGTGATGTGTGGATATACGCTTACTAAAGAAAAAGTCGAACAAATACATGCCGAGCTTTCCCACTAACTCATTGAGGTGTTAGATGAATAGATTTAAATTATTATATATTAATCAGGTTGACTGCTTGGTATCAACGCTAATTCACAAAACGATGAAAACAATCCTATTTTCATTGATGCTACTAAACATGCTTTTTCTCACGGCTTGCGGTGGTAGCTCAGAAACAACAGCAGATATTGAACCACCTCCCATTATTGAAGGGACTAATTTAAGCCAGTTTGCTTTTTTAAAGGAAAATAATTCTGATCTTGATAATGACATTTATCTCGATATTAATGAGAACGCCGTTACAGGACGAGTGACAACCAACATTAAGGTTGATAGCCTGATTGCTACATTCAACCATGATGGTGCTGAAATAACCGTTAACGATACTGTTCAAAACAATAACTCAACGGCGAATGATTTTACTGATATTGTTACCTATACCATTAAAACAAATAACGGCTCTCAAGAAAGTTACCAGATAGATCTGACTAAGTTCACCGGCTTGCCCATCATTTACCTTTCAACGGATAACAAGGCTGCCATCGACTCAAAAGATGACTATGTTGAAGGTGATGTTGTAATAGACGGCGGTAGATATGCTGAAAATTTACCATCAACATGGATGAAAATTAGAGGGCGAGGTAACTCAACTTGGGGGCATCCTAAAAAACCATTTCAAATGAAGTTTGATGATAAGACCGAATTTCTCGGCATGCCTGCAGATAAAAAATGGTTGTTTCTTGCCGAATATTCCGACAAAACCCTGCTTAGGAACACCATTGCATTTGAGATGGGCCATATAAGCCAGCTTGATTGGACACCACAAAGTGCTTTTGCCGAAGTGTATATCAATGATGAATACAACGGCACCTATAACATTACCCAAAAGGTTGAAGAATCGAATAATCGTGTGGCGTTGGGAGATACGGGCTATTTATTAGAAATAGATCAGTTTGATAGGCTTGACGCTGACGATGTTTATTTCAATACCGGAAATTTTTTAATTAATATTAAAGAGCCTGATTTGGATTTGGGCAGTGCAGAATACCATTATGTAAAAGATTTGCTAAATGAATTTGAAACTGTTTTACACAGCAATCAGTTTACAGATCCTGTTGCTGGTTATGCAAAATATATCGATATTGATAGCTTTATCGACTGGTATCTGATCAGTGAAATCACCAAAAATGTCGACTCGAAGTTTTTCTCAAGCATCTACCTTAATGTAATGCCCGGTGAAAAAATAAAAATGGGGCCGCTCTGGGATTTTGATTTATCTTTTGGCAATGTTGACTATGCCGACAGTCAATATGCTGTGGGATTTTGGGTTAAGGAGCACCCTTGGTATGCAAGGCTTTTTCAAGACCCCGCTTTTGTCACTAAAATTAATGAGCGATTTGACTATTTTAGAAATAATCAAAATTATATTCTGGATAAAATTGAACAACAGGCTGAAGCTCTTAAGTGGGCACAACAAGAAAACGATAATAAGTGGCAAACCATAGGCATGTATGTGTGGCCAAACCCTGTTGTTTTCGGCTCTTATGATGAAGAAGTAGCGCATTTGAAAGACTGGTATACAAGGCGAATGAACTGGTTAGAAACTGCCTTTTATAATTTAAAGTAAACTTATTTATATTGGCAAATAAATGCAGCAACGCATCCTTGTAGTTGTCACTATCACGGCGTATTAAAATACGCCGTAACTTTATGGCTAATTAACTATTTGCTTAATGCTATTTAGCCTTCATCGCCTGTTTTGGTGTCCTATCAACATTAAATAGTCCCCAATGTTTTTCCGCACCCTCTAAATTAGCTGGGTTGCCTTTCCATGGCTCATCAAAGGCTTCGAAAAAGAAAAACGTGGTGTTTGTTGTTTTTGCCCATTTTTTGATGTCATTAAAATAACGTTGTTGATTTTCTTCATTCGCTTGTGCAGCAAACTCCTTGGCGGTAGTTGCCCAACCGCCTTCCAAAATCGCAATGGATTTGTTTGGTAAGGCTTGGTGAACATCTTCAATGTTTTTTATAGTATAAGCAAGCGCTTCCTCTATCGTTTTATTTTCCCATGCTGGGTAGGTGTGTACGCCGATAAAGTCTACTTCGGCAGCTAAGCTGGCGCCATCACGAATCCACCATTCATAATTATCAGCAACAGTTACAGGCTGTTTGATGCTTTTTTTGACGTGTTTAACATAATCAATGATGCTCTCAACTGTCACCATATGATCATTCCAATCAACTAAGGCTTCATTACCAACATTGACGGCAATCACTATGTCTGAATATGCTTTAGCTAAGTGAATACCCCGTTGGATCTCTTTCATATTATTTATTTTGTTAACAGAGAGCTCTGATTCAGGTATAGGCTGCTCTAACCAAGCACAGCCTAAGTGGTTACTTACTTCAGCCTCAAGCCACATACCTAAGAGTACTTTGATCGGTAGCTGATGCTGCTTAATGAGTTTTAAGGTCGTTGCGGTATTTTCACCTGAGTCATAAAGGCGGATTAAAGTTAAATCATGAGCAAGCAAAATATTCAGATCTTCTAAAATCTCTTTATCACTAGGATTTACAGCACCATCACCACGATCTGGATGTTGTCCAGCTCGAAAGCCTGAGTAGGCAATCGCAATAGTTTGACCTTGAAGTAAATCATTAGCCGATTGACTAAACTTTTCATTGGCTTGCACACTAGAGATAAACAATAAGGCAACAAAAATCTTGATGTTAGGTAAAAGTTTATAAATAGCCATTAATCTAATACCACTTTAGCGTCTTCCACGGGCAAGCTACCTTCATCGGCTACCATTGTGCCACGACGTTGTTCCAGCTTCTGGCGAACATCATGAGCCATTTGTTCTGTAATCGGGTAAGATGCGACCATAAAAATAGCAACTACTGAACAAAGTACCGGTACAAGTACATCCGCTAAACGCATATAGAATAAGGTATCAGCTGATTGTGCACCACCGAGTGAAACATCAAAGCCCGTCGCACTAAGTAAGAAGCCACCAGCTGCTAATGCTGCTGCTAAACCAAGCTTAACTACCCACCAATAAATTGAGCCGAACATCCCCTCTCTTCGTTCGCCTGTTTCTAACTCATCAAGATCACATACATCGGCGATCATAGAGCCCATTAAGGTAAATAAACCACCTAAACCAAATGAGAAGAATATCGGTGGAATAATCACTAATATCGGGTTGTCCGGGGTAAAACAGATCCATTTTAATGAGTAACCAAATATCGAAATAATTATGGTTATGAAAAATGCATTTCTTTTGCCAAACAAGGTCGACAACTTGGTTACAATAAAGATGGCACAGGAAGTAGAGATAAATGATACCGTACCCGCCCAGCCGACATACTCGGCACCTAACGCCTGATCACCACCAAAGACGTAATAAATAATTACATAACTTTGGAAGGCCGAAACCATCATAAAGCCGTTAAAGACTAGAAAAGTTGCGCCACATAAACTTAGGAAAGGTTTAAATTTAATGGTAATTAAAAAACCTTTAAAGAAATCAGTGATAACGCCAAGCAGACTCTTTTCACTTTCAGATTGTGCTGAGGTATCAGAAACGCTTGGCAAGGTTGGTATTGGGTTATGTCGTTCAGCGAGGAATATTGCCGGTAAGATACCAACACAAAGCGTAAAGGCTCCAATAATGATAGCCAACCAACTAGCCCCTTCTATCATATCGCTAAACAAGGATTCATTTTGCATAAACAACAGAAACCAAGGGGCAAATAACCATGCAAATTGTCCTAAAAAGTTCTGCACCGCCATAATACGCGTACGTTCATGATAATCCGGCGTCAACTCGTAACCTAAGGCCACCCAAGGCGTGGCAAAAACCGTATAAGCAAGATAAAAAATGATTGAGCCAATTAAAAAGTACCAAAAGTAAAAGCTTTCACTTTGATCTCTGGGTAATTGCCATAACAAAGCAAAAGCTATCGCGGCAATAATCGCGCCAATAAAGATGTAAGGCCGACGTCTACCCCATTTTGATTTTGTATGATCGGAAATATAGCCCATGAGAGGATCGGTAAAGGCATCGATTAAACGAGGCAAAGCACCTAATAAACCAACTAACGCAGGATTCATCCCTAGCCCCAAGTTAAGAACAATGCTCATGGTGCTTATTGCTGCACTAAGTAAGTTATTTATAAATGCGCCAAAACCATAGATAATTTTTTTTATCAGAGAAATTTTATCTTCATCGGCAGTTTGATAATGTTCTTGCATGCTCATTAAGTGTTATTCCATCAAAATGATTATTGAATGACAATGACATTGACTATCACTAATAAAAGCAAGCAACAGACATTCAATTGTATAGGTATTACTGACACTACATAGATATATTTCTTAAACAATCAAAAAGCGATGAGTAGACCTTTGTCAGGAGATAAAACGGTCAACATCATCAAATAGTCCCCATTCTTAGGCCTATAAAACTAAATTTGTTCGGCAATTAATCCCGGTAATCTCAAGGCAAGTCCATCCTACCGTATTTTAGTTGAATCTATTTAAAGAGCTAATAGTCTATAGCATAAGCCATTTTTTTATTTGGTAAGCATACTTAATTTGTTCTTTTAGCTGAGAGAAATAAATGCCAGCAAACACTTACCAACAAGGTCGTATCAAACAAGTCTTTTCAGATAAAAATGCTCAAACATCTTATCTCATTTCTCAACTGACCTTAGCAGAAAAAATTGGCCAAATGAGCCAGTTTAATAATGATGCCGAAAATCTGCATAACGCAATAAAACAAGGCAATGTTGGCTCTGTTATCAATGAAGTAGACCCAGATACCATTAACGAACTTCAGCGCATAGCCACACAAGAAAGCCGCCTAGGTATTCCTCTGTTAATTGGTCGTGATGTTATTCATGGATTTAATACAATATTTCCTATTCCGCTTGGACAAGCCGCATCATGGTCACCTGATGTGATTGAGTTATGCGCAAAAATAGCAGCAGTAGAATCATCGAATAGTGGCTTAAACTGGACTTTTGCTCCGATGATCGACGTTAGCCGAGATCCTCGTTGGGGACGAATTGCTGAAAGCCTTGGCGAAGATCCTTTTTTATGCTCGACACTTGCCATTGCCATGTTGAAAGGCTTTCAAGGAGACAAACTCTCTGATCCCCACTCTATTGCTGCTTGTGCAAAACACTTTGCCGGTTATGGTGCCAGTGAAAGCGGACGCGACTATAACACCACCAACATACCAGAAAATGAACTACGTAATGTCCATTTTCCACCATTTAAAGCTGTAGCAGAGGCCGGAATTTCAACCTTTATGACATCATTTAGTGACTTAAATGGTGTGCCTGCAACAGGAAATAAATGGTTACTCAATGACATATTACGTACCGAGTGGCAATACCCTGGTTTTGTGGTAAGCGATTGGGCCTCTATCACACAATTAATAACCCATGGCTTCGCCAAAGATGAAAATGCTGCGGCCTATGAAGCCTGCAATGCTGGTGTAGATATGGAAATGGCCACTGATAATTATGCACAGCATTTACCTTCACTCATTAACAGTGAAAAGATTAGTATCGAGCATATTGATGCTATGGTGAGCCGTATCCTAAGACTAAAAATTGATATTGGGCTTTTTGATAACCCTTACGCAGCTAATTCTACGTCATCAAAACAGCTAAATAGTTTTCACTTAGCCGTTGCTAAACAAGCGGCAATCAAGAGTTGTGTATTACTCAAAAATGATAAACACACTTTACCCTTGTCCAAAACGGCAATAGATTCGCTCGCCATTATTGGTCCACTTGCTGATGATGGTTATGAGCAATTAGGCACTTGGGCATTTGATGGTAATGCAGAGCATAGCATTACCTGCCTAGAAGCGATAAAAGCCTACGTAAAAGACTCGATAAAGGTTAAGTTTGCCATTGGTATGGAAACCTCACGCAGTAATCATCAAGATGGTTTTGATGAAGCTGTCAATACAGCAAGTGATGCCGATGTTGCAGTAATGATATTAGGCGAAGAAGCAATTTTATCGGGTGAAGCTCATTGTCGCTCAAACATCAATTTGCCGGGTTGTCAGGAAGCACTCATTGATGCTATATACCAGACTGGCACCCCCATAGTTCTCGTGATTATGGCTGGTAGACCAATAACCTTAGCAACAATTCTTCCGAAAGTAGACGCAGTATTATTTGCTTGGCATCCAGGCACGATGGCAGGCCCTGCAATAACAGAGCTTTTATTTGGTGAGGACTGCCCATCGGGAAAACTTCCCTTAACCTTTCCAAGAACCGTTGGGCAAATTCCTCTTTACTATGGACAAAAAAACACCGGTAGACCGGCGTCCGAATCGACATTTATCGACATTAATAGTATTAATGTCAGGGCGCCACAAACATCATTAGGTATGACAAGTACCCACTTAGATACACATTATTCACCACTATTTCCTTTTGGCTATGGACTTTCCTATAGTCAGTTTGAATATAAAAATATTAACGTCGACAAATACTCTATCAACATGGGTGAAAGTTTGAAAATTGCTGCAACCTTACGCAATATTGGTAAAGTTGATGCGGAAGAAGTCGTTCAGCTCTATATCAGAGATTTAGTGGCGAGCGTAACTCGTCCGGTAAAAGAATTAAAAGGATTTCAGCGCGTTTATTTAAAAGCAGGTCAAAGCAAAAGTATTGTGTTTGATTTACACACTGATGAGCTTGCTTTCTATAATCGACAGATGACGCTTACAACTGAAACAGGAATATTTCACGCTTGGATTGGTGGCAGCTCCGATACCGAGCTAAAAACAGAATTTGAAGTTATTTTACCAAGTGAGTAAATCTGAAAGGCCGTATTTAACAACGAATAATAAAGAAGTCACACAATTAGCTTAGATCTAAAACGAGGTTATTTAAGTTTATATATTAAATAAAAATAAATTGGATAAAAAAAACATGCATCCACTACTTAGCCAGCAGTCAGTAAAAAAACAAGTGAGTGAGCTAATGTCAAAAATGACCTTAGCACAGAAAATTGGGCAAATGACTCAAGCTGAGCGACTGAGCTGTACACCTGATGAGGTAAAAAACTATCATTTAGGCTCAGTCATGAGCGGCGCGGGCTCACGACCCGACAATAATGCCCCTCAAGGTTGGCTGACTATGATTGATAGCTTTTGGCAAGCATCAATGTATGAAGATGCAGATCACTTGGCTATTCCTATACTTTATGGTGCTGATGCAATACATGGAAACAATAATCTTAAAGGAGCGACGATTTTCCCTCATAACATAGGATTAGGAGCCGCTAACGATACAAAACTCATCAGGCATATAGCCGAGATAACACGAAAAGAAGTACTAGCAACAGGCGTAGACTGGGTGTTTGCACCTAACCTTGCTGTTGCACAAAATAGCCAGTGGGGTCGATTCTATGAAAGTTACTCTCAACAACCTGAGTTAGTCACTAACTATGCAACGCATATAATTAACGGATTACAAGGCAAGCTTCATGGTGAAGGTGTGATAGCTTGCGTAAAGCATTGGGTGGGCGATGGCGCAACATCTCATGGTATTGATCAAGGTGATGCTAACATTTCTTGGCAAGAGCTAAATAAAACACATATCAGCCCCTACGTCAGTGCCATAAAATCTGGCGCTATGACGGTTATGGCATCATTTAATAGCTGGAATGGTGATAAATGTCATGGTCATAAATACCTACTTACAGAGGTATTAAAGGAGCAATTGAATTTTTCTGGTTTTATTATTTCTGATATGAACGGTATTGATTACCTCTCAGATGATTTTTACCTCGCCGTTGCCAAAGGAGTCAATGCTGGCATAGATATGTTCATGCTACCTGAAAATTGGCAACAGTTTATTCGTCACCTACACAGCCATGTAGAGTTAGGCACGGTTCCCATTTCAAGAATAAATGATGCCGTACGCCGGATACTGTCGGTTAAATTTGCCAGTGGATTATTTGAAGCACCACTCCCCAGTGAACGACCTTGGGCAAAAAGTCACAGTTTTGGCTCTGCAAACCACAGACAAGTTGCTAGAGAAGCGGTAATAAAATCACTTGTGCTATTAAAAAATGCGCGAAACACATTACCATTAAAAAGGGATGCTCGCATTCTTGTCACCGGGAAAAACGCCAATAATATTGGCCATCAGTGTGGTGGCTTTACCATAGACTGGCAAGGAGTATCTGGTAATGACGAATTTCAGGGGGCAACCTCTATCTGGCAAGGCATAAAAGCGGTCGCGCCTAATGCAATCTTACATGGTGAAAACGATGTGGCAGAAATTTCCGCGAAAGATCATGACATAGCCGTCGTCATTGTCGGAGAATCTCCTTATGCTGAAGGCTTGGGAGATATTCGAGATTGTGACAACCTTATCATTGAGGCTGGCTCGCAAATAGACGGGCAAATAAATATTTCACAGCCCTATGGCAACTCACTAGAATTGAAGTCATTGCACCCTGAGGATTATCAACAAATTAAAGCATTGAGCGACAAAGGCTTACCTGTCGTGACCATTTTGCTCTCAGGAAGAGCATTAATTATTAATGCTGAATTAGCAGCATCAGCAGCGTTTATTGCTGCTTGGTTACCTGGCTCTGAGGGGCAAGGGATCAGCGACCTTCTTTTTGGCGATGTTAATTTCCAAGGGAAATTACCCTTCACCTGGCCTAAAACGTCTTATTCACAAAAAAAGAAAACTAAGGCTAAGACATTGTTTCCTCTTGGCTTTGGCTTACACTACTAACGCATAATCGCCACATAAAGCGACTGGGCTATGAGGCATTGATAATGTAAAAGAGTAGTGCTATCACGCAGCTATGACAGCTTTTGGATCTGGTTAGTTAAATAAACAATTCTACTTGCCATGCCCTCTATAATGGCATCTTTGCACTTATCTTTAAGCTTGGCGGGTAAATCACGCAATGCATCTTGATCAATACACAAAATGATTGAATCTTCTACGGCTTTTGCCGAGGCACTTTTACGGTGTTTATTAATAAAACTACTTTCTCCGATAAACTCACCGACCGAAATATAGCCAACAACGTTCTCTGTATCCTTTTTAGTAATAGCCACTTTGCCTGACAAAACAATGTAAAAGTTACGGTTAAGATCATCTTCTGTTTGCACATACTTGTCTTTAAAGCATTTATAACAAGTTGACGAATTCAGTAGCTTTTCACGCTCTCCTACCGACAACTTTTTAAAGAAATTAATGCGAGCAACAATCTCTAAAAGTTTTAAATGAGAAATAGTTTTAAGCGGTAACATATTTATTTAACTCTGCAGCAAGGCTTTAACAGCTTGCAAGTCAACGGTCTTATCATCCACTTTTAAGTAAGCTACGGCGTTGTTATCAGCAAGTTCATCATGCACTAATGTTGCCTCAATCACGCCGGGCATATTAATAAGTAATTCAGCCACCTCTTCCGCTTTTTCCTCACAATGAATGCCTGTAGTAAAACTAAAGCTTTTGGATTTTTTCAGTTTTTGCATACCAAAACTAAGCACTAACCAAAGTAAACTCGCTACTGCCATAACTAAAAAAATACTTTGCTCACCATAATGACTAGCGACAAAACCGCCAATCAAACCACCCACAAAAGCGCCTAAAAACTGACTACTAGAATATATCCCCATCACACTGCCCTTAACTCCTGCAGGTGCTAGCCTTGATAATATAGATGGCATAGTCGCTTCTAAATAATTAAACGCAGTAAAAAATAACACCACAGACATCACTAAACTCCAAAAGCCTGATGGTAATAGCCACAACAAAAACAATGCTAAACTGAGTAATGCTACTGCAGCACTAAACATTGGTTTTTCCTGCTGTTTTTTCATGGCTATAATCATAAAAGGCACCATCAAAAAGAAAGAGCCCAATAAAGTTGGTAAATAAATCTGCCAGTGATTTTCTAACGCTAAGCCACTGGCAACAAATTGTTTTGGTAAAGTAACAAAGCAGGCGGTTAACGCCATATGTAAAATAAACACCCCCCAGTTTAAACGGGATAACTGCGGATGACGGATAAGCTTGGTGATTTGCTCGGGTAAAGCGACACTATCACCGCGTGGCGCTTTATTTACTGAGTAAGGCACCATAAATTGGATCATCAGCATCGCTAAAATAGTTAACAATCCGGTAAACCAGAATAAACCACTTAGCCCAAAAGCATCTGCGACAATCGGCCCTAAAATCATGGCAAAAGTGAATGATAAGCCAATAAACATACCGATTGTTGCCATGACTTTCGGACGCTGTTCTTCTCGGCTCAAATCCGCCGCTAACGCTAAAATAGCACTCGCTATAGCGCCCATACCTTGTAGCGCTCTACCAACAACCACCCCATAAATACTGGTGGATAGCGCAGCAACAATACTACCAATGAGAAAGACTACCAAACCCGCTAAAATTACCGGTTTTCGGCCATACTTGTCAGATAAAATTCCCATAGGAATTTGCAATAACGCTTGTGTTAATCCGTAAGCCCCAATTGCAATACCGAGCCACAATGGACTATAACCCGCTAGCTGCTCACCATAAATGGCAAAAACAGGTAGGATCATAAACAATCCAAGCATACGCACACCAAAAACACTGGCAAGCGAGAATGCGGCTCTTTTTTCAATACGGTTTAAACCTGAAACACTCATGAAACTTCACTTAAAAGTTAGGAAAATCAAAAATCGCGCTAGTTTACCATGCAATTCAAAACAACAGAATAAGCATATTTCTATGGGTTGGATCAACAGCCCCTAGAATAATATCGCTGCGACACTCGCAATAACCACCGCGAAAGTTAAGTTCAGTACCAAGCCTGCACGCATCATTTGCTTTTGCGATACCAAGCCTGATGAAAAAACAATGGCATTAGGTGGCGTTGCAACGGGCAGCATAAAGGCACAAGATGCACATAAAGCAATAACCACGGCAATACCAACGGGTGGCAAGCCTAAATCGAGGGCAACCGTCATAAATAGAGGGACTAATAAAGCCGCACTGGCAGTGTTACTCACGAGCTCTGTTAAAAAAATAACAAACGCACAAATAATGATTAGCACTAACCATGCGTTATTCGCAGGTAAATAGCTACTGATCATATTTGCTAACCACAAACTCGCACCTGAGCTTTTTAACAGCGCACTAAGGGTTAACCCGCCGCCAAAAAGAATTAAAATCCCCCAATTTGTTTTCTTAATAAACTCATCAAAAGGTAAACTTTGTGAGCCTGTTAACAGCACAATGGCTATTACAGCTAGCATGGCATCAAAGCCACTATCAATGCCAAAAACCGTTGATAATGGTGCGCTAAAAATCCAACCTAGTGCTGTCAAAGTAAAAATCAAAATTACCACACTACGTTGCCAACTGAGCTCTACTTTCGGTAAGTTGATGGTAATGGTGTCAGAAAGTGTTGGCCTAAAGATGATAAATAACACAAAAATCATCAGTGGAAATAACAAAGCGAACATGGGGAGTCCCCAAGTAAGCCAGTCTGCAAAACTTAAGTTAGCTGCAGAAGCTGCAATAGCATTAGGCGGGCTACCAATTAATGTTGCCATGCCACCTAAATTACCAGAGTAGGCAAGCCCGAGTAGTACAAAAACAGTTAAATTGGGGGATGTCTTGGCATCATATGAAGATAACAAACCCAGTGCGATGGGCAACATTAACGCCACAGTGGCAGTGTTACTGATCCACATTGACAATATCGCCGTCGTTAAAAATAATAACAAAATCGCCTTAAGGGGGCTCCCGCCTGAAAAAGACAGCATTTTATTAGCAAACAATTGATCCAAAGAATACTTTTGCAATGCTGCTGCTAAGGCAAAGCCTCCCATAAACAGAAAAATAACCGGATTGGCAAAATTTTCAAACGCTTGTGACGCACTCAACAGTCCGCTAGCCATTGCAAGTATGGGAATCAACAGTGCGGTGGTACTTATAGGCAGGGCTTGGGTTATCCACAACCAAGCAATGGCGACAAAAATCCCCATACCTTGCTGCACAGATGGCTGTGCATCAATGCTAAATGCCACCAAAAAAGCCACGAATATTGCAATTAAAATATTTATGACTTGTTTACGATTCATCGACTTAGCCTTGTTTTATAACCCGTATGTTTTTCATTCATTCTATTATTCTAATGAATAAAATAAAAGTGCCGAGTCATTGATCATAGTTTTATATTTTATGGCATAATACTCGGCTGTTATTTTGCGCATTGGTAATACGATAAAATGAAAAATATAGAAGTCAGAGGGGCTAGAACCCATAACCTGAAAAACATTTCGTTAGAGATCCCTCGCGATAAGCTTGTGGTGATCACAGGTTTATCTGGCTCAGGGAAATCTTCACTGGCTTTTGATACTTTATATGCAGAAGGACAACGACGTTATGTTGAGTCACTTTCTGCCTATGCGCGTCAATTTTTATCTTTAATGGAAAAGCCCGATGTAGACCACATCGAAGGTTTATCGCCCGCTATTTCTATCGAGCAAAAGTCGACTTCCCATAACCCTCGCTCAACCGTGGGAACTATTACCGAAATTTATGATTATTTACGTTTACTCTACGCGCGTGTTGGTGAGCCTCGCTGTCCAACCCACAAACAACCCTTAGCAGCACAAACCGTTTCACAAATGGTCGACAAAGTTTTAGCGCTTGATGAAGGCACTAAAGTCATGCTGCTTGCCCCTGTATTACAAAACCGTAAAGGCGAGCATATTAAGTTGCTAGATAACTTAGCTGCTCAAGGTTTTATCCGCGCCCGTATTGACGGCGAAGTATGCGATTTATCCGATCCGCCAACATTAGAATTACATAAAAAACATACCATTGAAGTGGTGGTAGATCGCTTGAAAGTGCGCCCTGATATTCAATTACGCTTATCAGAGTCTTTTGAAACCACCTTAGGCTTAACCGCTGGTACAGCAAAAGTGGCCTTTATGGATGAGCCAGACAGAGAAGAGCTGCTCTTTTCTGCAAACTTTGCTTGCCCACATTGCGGCTATAGCATGCAAGAGTTAGAGCCTCGATTATTCTCCTTCAACAACCCTGCGGGTGCCTGTAAAACCTGTGACGGCTTAGGCATTGAGCAATTTTTTGACAGTAACCGTATTATCGCCAATGATGAATTAAGCCTTGCCGGTGGCGCCGTTCGCGGCTGGGATAAGCGCAATTTTTATTACTTTCAAATGCTGCAAGCGCTTGCCGAGCATTATAATTTTGCTGTTGATAAACCCTTTAAAGACTTATCAGAAGAAGCACGTAAAGTGGTGCTTTATGGTAGCGGTAAGCAAGAAATTGAATTCAAATACATGAACGATCGCGGCGATGTTGTGCTGAGAAATCACCCGTTCGAAGGCATCATTAACAATATGCAACGTCGCTATAAGGAAACTGAATCCAATGCGGTACGTGAAGAATTAGCAAAATATTTAAATAGCCAACATTGCCCAGATTGTAATGGTAGTCGCTTACGCTTAGAAGCGCGGAATGTTTTTATTGATGACACGCCACTACCTATTGTTGCAGAATTCGCCATTGCCGATGCACTTGAATTCTTCCAAGGTTTGACATTAACAGGACAAAAAGCACAAGTAGCAGAAAAAATCTTAAAAGAAATTAATGAACGCTTAGGCTTTTTAGTTAATGTCGGGTTGAACTATTTAAACTTGTCTCGCGGCGCTAATACCTTATCAGGTGGTGAAGCTCAGCGTATTCGCTTAGCAAGCCAAATAGGCGCCGGCTTAGTTGGTGTTATGTACGTACTTGATGAGCCGTCTATTGGTTTACATCAACGAGACAATGAACGTTTACTCAACACCTTGATTCATTTACGTGATTTAGGCAATACAGTCATCGTTGTTGAGCACGACGAAGACGCTATTCGCGCCGCCGATTTTGTTATCGATATTGGCCCCGGCGCAGGCGTGCACGGTGGTGAAATTATTGCCAAAGGCAGCATGAACGATATTTTAGCGTGTAAAGACTCACTTACTGGCAAATATCTGTCTGGTGTTGAGAAAATTGACATTCCAACCAAGCGCCATCCGTTTGATAAGAAAAATATTGTTGAGCTAAAAGGCGCAAATGGTAACAACTTAAAAGAGGTTGATTTAGTTATTCCAAACGGGCTAATGACCTGTATAACCGGCGTTTCTGGCTCAGGTAAATCAACCTTAATTAATGACACCTTATATAAGCTTGCACACATTGAGCTCAATGGCGCCACCGTGGATGAGCCTGCGCCGCATAAATCTATTTCAGGTTTAGAACACCTTGATAAAGTGATCGACATCGACCAAAGCCCAATCGGTAGAACACCTCGGTCAAACCCTGCAACTTACACAGGCATATTTACCGCAATTCGCGATATATTTGCGGCAACCCAAGAAGCTAGATCCCGTGGCTATAAACCGGGACGTTTTAGCTTCAATGTTAAAGGTGGGCGCTGTGAAGCATGTCAAGGTGATGGCTTGATCAAGGTAGAAATGCACTTTTTACCTGATGTTTACGTACCTTGTGATGTTTGTAAATCTAAACGCTACAACCGTGAAACCCTCGAAGTGCTATACAAGGGTAAGAATATTCATGAAACCCTAGACATGACCATTGAAGATGCCTTTGAGTTCTTCAATGCAATTCCAGCAGTAAAACGTAAACTGCAAACCTTACTTGATGTCGGTTTAGGTTATATCAAATTAGGACAGTCTGCGACGACGCTCTCTGGTGGTGAAGCGCAGCGCGTTAAGCTTTCAAAAGAGCTATCAAAACGTGACACGGGCAAAACCTTATATATTTTAGATGAGCCAACCACAGGTTTGCATTTTCACGATATTAAGCAGTTACTGCATGTTATCCATCGTTTGCGCGATCATGGTAATACCCTTGTTGTTATTGAACATAACTTGGATGTTATTAAAACGGCTGACTGGATTGTCGACCTAGGCCCTGAAGGTGGCTCTGGTGGTGGTGAGATTTTAGTTACTGGCACACCTGAGCAAGTAGCCCAGCATAAAACCTCACATACGGCGCGTTTTTTAAAACCTTTGCTTGACGGAAGGCATTAATGGAAAAACAAATCAAGATCGAAAACTCATCACGTCTTTCTTACCGATTGCTAGGAAAAGAAGATGCACAAATACTCTGGCAGTTAGATCAAGATCCCGAGGTGATGAAGTTTATCAATGGCGGTAAACCAAATAGTATGGAAACAATAAATGACGTTTTCATACCGCGTATGCTCGCTTACTTGAACGCAGAGCAAGGTTGGGGAATTTGGCAGGTTTGTGATAAAAATACCCAAGAGTATTTTGGCTGGGTATTAGTAAGACCTATGGACTTTTTTACCGACACCCCTAAGCTTGATGATATTGAGCTAGGCTGGCGTTTTTTCCAAAAATCCTGGGGCAAAGGCTATGCCACCGAAGCTGCAATTGCCATTAAAAATGCCATTGCCAGCCAAACCAATATTCATCATGTGTCTGCTTTGGCCTATGAAGACAATATTGGCTCTATTGGCGTAATGAAAAAACTCGGCATGGAATTCATCAAAAGGTATGAACATAAAGATCCTATAGGAGACTTTATGGCGGTGCACTACCAAATGTCAGTAAAATAGCTTACTCTGGTTTAAATATTTTTATACATAGCATTATGTACAAAGGATTAAGCCACTGAAAAATATAGCTAACACTCAAGGTTACCCGAATAGCCTCATATATCTGCTCGCCTTTACCAGCGGTTTTTGCATTATGGGCGTAGAGCTGCTTGCGGGTCGAATTCTCGCGCCATTTTTTGGCAGCTCAGTACATATTTGGGGCAGTATTATTACTGTATTTATGCTGAGTTTATCGCTCGGTTATTTGCTAGGAGGCAAGCTTTCAACTCACTCAGCTTCCCTCAGCCATTATGGCATTATTTTTATTTTAGCCTCCATTACCCTGCTCCCCATAGCAACGCTAAGCCAGCAGGTTATGGAAGTAATTTTCGTTGCTATCGAAGATTCGCGCTATGGCTCTTTAGTGGCGTCAATGTCGCTATTTTTCATACCCACGGTAATTCTAGGTATGCTTTCCCCCTACTCTGTTCGCTTACTAGTAAAAGAATCAAAACAAAGCGGCCAAGTGGCAGGAAAACTCTATTTCATATCGACTCTTGGCAGCGCGCTAGGCACCATTATCACTTCTTTTTATTTGGTGTTATGGTTTGATATTAATCTTATTATTTACAGTTTTTGTCTACTACTTGCCTGTTTGGGATTATTTGCCATAATTTGGGTTAAGAGCCAACAACTGAGCAATACCGCAGGTAGCCATGCTTAAACGACCAGCCTATTTATTTCTATATATCATCAGCATATTCTGTGCTGCTATTTCTGCGGCTCAAGCAAAAGTTATTCATCAAGAAAAGTCTCTCTATCGCAATATTTTAGTGGAAGATGAGGGAGACTTACGTTGTTTAAAATTCAATGTTAAAAGTACTAAAAGCCAACAAAGTTGCCTTTATAAAAGCCAACCGAAAAAGTTAGTGTTCAATTATACCAAGTTATTAATGAGCGGCTTGTTGCTTAATGCTGAGCCAGAGCGCATTTTAATTATTGGCTTGGGTGGCGGCACAATGTCAAACACCTTGGCGCAACTTCTCCCTAACAGCCAAATTGATAATATTGAGATAGATGACGCTGTCATTAATGTTGCGCGCCGCTATTTTGGTTTCCATGAAAATGAGCGGGTAAAAACCTATAATCAAGATGGCCGTATTTTTATCAAGCG
Organism: Colwellia sp.; assembly: GCA_026196955.1. Classification (GTDB taxonomy): domain Bacteria; phylum Pseudomonadota; class Gammaproteobacteria; order Enterobacterales; family Alteromonadaceae; genus Colwellia. The sequence goes on from JAPHTO010000075.1 coordinate 22,888, forward strand.
GGCATTATTAAAAAAACAACAATACGATTGGATCATACTTGATGCCTTCAATGGCGATTATATTCCTGAGCATTTATTAACTCAGGAGTTTTTACAAGAGGCTAAGCGTTTACTGAGCACTAACGGTATTTTAACCGCTAATACCTTTTCACTGAGTGAGCTTTATGCTCATGAGTCAGCTACCTATAAAGCTGTTTTTGGTGATTTTTATCAAGTTAAAAATTTAGTGAACAGCAACCGTGTTATTTTAGTTAGCCGTCATGGTTTTACCGAAAATGCTATTCAAAAGCAAAACCTCAAGCAACTTGATGCTAAGTTGCAAGTCTATAATGTCGATATAAACTCGCTCTATCGCAACATGTATTTAACTCAAGATCACCAAGACTGGCCTGATAATACTCGGGTACTAACAGATCAGTTTTCCCCCGCAAACCTATTAAATGTAAATTAATCACGAGTTAGGTCTAGGCTAAAGTCTAATAGCAAAAAGTTGTCGACATTTTATACTGATTTCATTAAATGATTATAAGAGAGGCAACAAATGGGATTCATAGAGCAACAGCAGCAAGCAGCCGACAATACTGAAATGTATTGGAAAGAACAGGCTAAACGAGTTTCTTGGTTTAAAGCACCAAAAAATATATTGTCGACAAACCAGTACAACTGGACTGACTGGTTTGCTGATGGAGAGTTAAATACCAGCTACTTAGCCTTGGATTATCATATTGAACAAGGCCGTGGTGATCAGGTTGCCCTCATTTACGACTCTCCCGTTACGAATACAAAACAAAAATTTACCTACCACGAACTTACGCAGCTTGTTGCTAAGTTTGCCTATGTGCTACAAGAGCAAGGCGTTGAAAAAGGCGATCGCGTGCTTATTTACATGCCGATGATCCCGCAAGCTGCTGTCGCTATGCTAGCCTGCGCTCGAATTGGGGCAATACATTCGGTTGTTTTTGGTGGCTTTGCTGCAAAAGAGTTAGCGGTACGCATTAATGATGCTGAGCCAAAAGTTGTAGTGAGTGCTAGTTGTGGTGTCGAAATTGAGAAAGTTATTCCATACAAACCATTATTAGATCAAGCTATCGAGATTGCCGAACACAAGCCAAGTAGTTGTATTATCTATCAACGCGAGCAGTTAGGTGCCGATATTGTTATTGGCCGTGATTATAACTGGCAAGCCTTAATGCAAGATGCAAAAGCGATAGCACCGGTGCCATTAAAAAGCACAGACCCACTCTATATTTTATATACCTCAGGTACGACTGGAAAACCAAAAGGTGTTGTTCGTGATAATGGCGGCCATGCGGTGGCTATGCTCTATTCTATGGAAAACATTTATGGCATGAAAGCCGGCGATACCTTTTGGGCTGCTTCTGATGTTGGCTGGGTTGTTGGTCACTCTTACATAGTATATGCGCCGCTAATGGCTGGCTGTAGTACTATTTTATATGAAGGTAAACCTATTAAAACCCCTGATGCTGGCGCTTTTTGGCGAGCATGTGAAGAATATCAGGTTGATGCACTTTTCAGTGCCCCAACAGCATTTCGTGCCATCGCTAAAGAAGACCCTGATGGCGCACTCATGAAAGAATATGATCTTAGCCAGTTAAAACGCTTATATCTGGCTGGTGAAAGATTAGATCCTGCCACATACCACTGGTTAAAAGAAAAAACTCAACTGCCTGTTATTGACCACTGGTGGCAAACTGAAACAGGTTGGGCAATAGCTAGCACACCTTTTTCTGATGAAAATAATGGTGAATTAATGGCCACTAAAGCAGGCTCTGCTGGATTTCCTGTTCCCGGCTTTAACGTTGAAATTTTAGATGCCTACGGTAAAGCCCTCCCCGCTAATCAACAAGGCACAGTCGCGATAAAATTGCCTATGCCTCCGGGCTGTTTAGCAACTATTTACCAAGACGATGAACGCTTTAAGTCTAGCTATCTATCAACCCATGAAGGTTATTATGTAACAGGTGATGGTGGCTATATTGACGATGCTGGCTACCTATTTATTATGGGCAGAACTGATGATGTTATTAATGTTGCTGGCCATAGATTATCAACCGGTGAAATGGAGGAAGTTTTATCTGGCCATAGCGCTGTCGCAGAATGTGCTGTTATTGGCATCAATGATAAATTAAAAGGTCAGGTTCCCTTTGGCCTAGTCGTAATCAAAAATGGCATCGACGAAAGTGATGACGATTTAACTCATGCTTTAAAGGGCAAGGTACGTGCAGAGATTGGGGCAATTGCTTCTTTGAAAGGGCTAATTATTGTTGAACGCCTGCCTAAAACACGCTCAGGAAAAATATTGCGTAAAACGTTGAGGCAGATGATCGATGGTCAGGAAATTGATATCCCTTCAACGATTGATGATCCTCAAGTGTTAGATGAGTTATCACCAAGGTTAGCAGGAATAACAAGCTAAGGTTATTATCAAGCCGCTCCATAATATGGGTTTAAGAAGCGGTTAACGTCTTTCTAATCTATTGCCTATCGCACACCGCTAGTTGAATATTTAATTAGCGATGTGCTACTTTATAAATAATGGATTACAACAAGCAAGCATATTTAAAGCTAACCAAACAGCGAAAACATAAGTTGTTCATATACTCTATGTTTCTGGCATTACTACTATTGCTGGTAAATATAGTGATGGATTATCTTTTAACAGCGCATATACCGCTTAATGCAGTATTTATCATCATTCCTGTACTCGCTTTTTTGTTGGTTAAGCACTTTTTCTCATTCGATCAGGGCATCTATCGAAGCTTCTATCTCATCTTTATTATTGCCACCATTGAAGCACTCATTAACGCTCGACCAGAGCAAGCAACAACAACTTATTGGGCATATTTAATTATTGTTGTCATCTTTACCTATGAAAACTCCATGAAAAGTGCCGTTATCATGAACAGCTTAGCTTTTTGTTGCTTGTCTGTTTTAGCTGTACTTGATTACATTTCATTTATCGAATTGCCTTTTAGCCAATTTAACTATTTAAGCTTTTTAATGATTTATGTGGTGCTTTCTATTTTTGTCTACATCATGGTTAAAAACTTCTCCGACATAGAAGCAATTCTTCATAGGCAGTCTAAAACACTGCAAGATAATGTCGATGAATTAAATAAGATGCAAAAAAGTTTAATTGAATCTGAAAAAATGGCTGCTCTAGGGGGCTTGGTTGCCGGCATTTCTCACGAAATCAATACACCATTAGGCATAGCGTTGACGGCGATAACACACAATCAAGACATGATTGAAAATATCGAACAACACTTGCACGATGAAACTCTAAAACGCAGCACACTGAAAGAATCAATTGATGCCCAACAGCACGGTTATCGCATCATTTTAAATAACCTTGAACGTGCTAATGACTTGATAAGCCACTTTAAACAAGTTGCCGTAGATCAAGCCTCTGAAAGTCTAAGAGAAATATATATTCATGAATATATACAAGATATTATTAATTCTATGTATTCTCTAACTCACCAGAAAAATATTCAAGTTCACCTTCAATGTCCCGATAATATTAAAGTGAACACCTATCCCGGCCCTATTTACCAAATCATCAGTAATTTTATCAATAACTCTCTCTTACATGGTTTTGAGCACCAAACAGAAGGCAATATTACTATTTCAGTTACTATCGCTAACAGCAAAGCCACACTTGTTTATTTGGATGATGGTATCGGTATGAGTCATGAGATATTAACTAAAATCTTCGAACCTTTTGTCACCAGTAAACGTAATCAAGGCGGCAGTGGTTTGGGTATGAATATAGTCTACAACCTAGTAACACAAGTATTAGAAGGACAGATGACTTGCCAATCAAGCCCTGGCAACGGCATTGAAATTAGCTTATCTTTCCCCGTAGAAATTTGCAGTACTGGTGCTGATGCTTCATAGCAAAATGAAGTAGCATGCATGGCACTAAATAGAGAGTTACTTTTTATTGATTGATAACTTACTTCGTCCCTGCTTTTCTTTTGGCTTAGTCACCTGAATAACTGATTTTGACTTTTTATGGCTAACAACATCTTTTGGTGCAACTTTACTCGAGCCAGCCACCGCTTGATTAATTTCTGTCATTTCAGCTTGAGTTAAATCACGCCATTGTCCGGGTTTTAACGAGCCTAATTCAACATTCATGATACGTGAGCGTTTCAGCTTTTTAACCTCATAGCCTAAATATTCACACATGCGGCGAATTTGACGATTCAGCCCTTGAGTGAGAATAATCGTAAAAACAAAACGACTTCTTACTCTGACAATACAAGGCTTGGTGATAGTGCCTAAAATAGGAACACCTCGTGACATACGTTCGATAAAGCGCTCACTGATAGGTTTATCTACCGTAACGATATACTCTTTATCGTGGGCATTTTCAGCCCGTAAAATTTTGTTAACAATATCTCCATCACTGGTCAGGAAAATCAAACCTTCTGAGGGTTTATCTAAACGGCCGATAGGAAAAATTCGTGCTTTATGACCTATAGCATCAACAATATTGCCACGTACATGCGTTTCTGTCGTACAAGTAATGCCAATAGGTTTATTGTATGCGATATAAATACGATCAGACTTATCTTCACGACTTTGTGCAATAGCTTTACCGTCAACCATCACAACATCATGAGGGAAAACCTTAGTGCCTAACTCTGGCAGCTTACCATTAATAGTAACTCGTTTTTCTTCAATTAATTTATCGGCGCCACGGCGTGAACAAAAACCCGATTCACTAATGAATTTGTTTAAGCGTTTTGCATTTAAGGAATTGTCAGACATGAAATTATTATAAGTGCATTTAGTGTGTTTACCATTATACTAAAAACCATGGTTAATGTATCAAACATCTGAGATTGCTATGTTAGTTTTTGCGCACCGTGGTGCTAGCGGTGCTGAGCCTGAAAATACCCTGCGGGCAATTCAAGTCGCACTTGATGCTAAGGTTGATGGGATTGAAATAGATACGCATGAAGTCGATGGTAAGTTATTTGTTATTCATGACCGTTGGTTGCATAGAACAACGTCAGGTAAAGGGCAAATATATAATTACAAATATGAGCAATTACGCAGTTTAGATGCCGGGTTAGGCGAACCCATACCAACATTAGATGAGGTTTTATTGCTCGTCGCAGGCAAGTGCACTATCAATATTGAATTAAAAGGTGTTAATAATGTTGCCCTATTATTTGACTATCTTGATCACGCGATTCAAACAACAGCGCTAGCTACTGAAGATATTCTTCTGTCGTCATTTAATCATCGCTTGCTTCATAAAATTAACCTTCAAAGATCTGATATTGCAGTTGGCGCGCTCACCGCCTGCTACCCACTAGAGTATGCTAAATTTGCCGAACAACTAAATGCTTATTCTGTGCACCTTGATGTTGATTTTATTAGTAAACATTTTGTTGAAGATGCCCATAGCAGAGGGTTAAAAGTCTTTGTATATACCGTAGATGAACTCGAAGACATTAATGCCATGAAGGCCTTAGGAGTGGACGGCATATTTTCTAATTTTCCCACAAGAGCTAAAAGTCATGTCGCCCATTTGAATGGCAAATAACAGCTCATAGATTATTCGATTATAAGTTTAAAAATATATGCCCAAACCACTTCAAGACGTGAGTTTCAGGTGGCTTGGGTATATAGCGAGCTATAATTGTAAACTAAATAACCTGCTTACCCTTTTGTATCAAAGCACGTAACGGGTTAACACCAAACTGATAACATAGCTCTGCTGGTTGACTAATATTCCACACGGCGATATCTGCATCAAAGCCTACAGCAAGCTGTCCTTTAAAATTTGATAGCCCTAAAGCCTTTGCAGCATTACACGTTACGCCCGCTAACGCTTCACTTGGCGTTAATCTAAATAAAGTACATGCCATGTTTAGCATTAATTGAATTGAGCAAATGGGTGAGGAGCCCGGATTAGCATCTGTGGCAATCGCCATAGGCACGCCGTGTTTACGTAATAACTCAATAGGAGGCAATTGAGTTTCCCGTAGAAAATAAAAAGCGCCCGGTAACAGCACAGCTGTCATATTGGCAGCACTCATGGCTTTAATGCCCGACTCTGATAAGAACTCAACATGATCACTTGAAAGCGCTTGAAACTTTGCTGCCAACTCAGTACCACCTAAATCAGAAAGTTGTTCAGCATGCACCTTAATCGCTAGGCCATACTGTTTTGCCGCAGTAAATACGCGTTCAGTTTGCTGTAAATTAAAACCAATGTTTTCACAAAATACATCAACGGTATCTGCGAGTTTTTGCTCAGCAATAACAGGGATCATCTCATCACAAACTAAGCTAATGTAATCATCAGGTTGATCTTTGTACTCTATAGGCAGAGCATGCGCTCCTAGAAAAGTACGTTTAATAGTCATAGGCAGTGTTTTTGCTAGCATACCCGCAACATTGAGCATTTTGACTTCATTGTCGAGATCTAAGCCATAGCCCGACTTAATTTCAACCGTAGTTACCCCTTGTTGATGAAGCGTCGTTAGTCTTGCTAATGCACTCACTAGCAACTCAGCCTCAGTAGCTTCTCGAGTTGCTTTTACTGTTGAAACAATACCACCACCCGCCTCTGCTATTTCTTGATAGCTTTTGCCTTGCAAGCGCATTTCAAATTCATTAGCACGGTTGCCACCATAAACAAGGTGCGTATGACAATCAATGAGGCCAGGGGTTAACCACTTTCCTTGACCATCAATCACTTTTACAACCTTTTTATCATAAGCAGGTAAGTCTGATTTTTTGCCTAACCATGCAATTTTTCCTTCACTTATAGCAAGCGCTGCATCACGTATTTCACCATAATTCTCACCGCCATTGACCATGGTTGCGAGATTAACGTTCAGCCAAAGTGTCTGCCATTCTTTTGGGATAGGTTGAGTAGTAGTTGTCATGGATAAGTAACCAAAATAGAAAAACGAGTGAGTAAACACTTTAGCCGACAATGATAGATTTAGCAATAGTTGTATATACAACTATTGCATTAACTGTTGAATTATGAGATTGTATATACAAGTTACTTCATATATTGACTCTATTGGACAAAATAATGAGCATTAGCGGTTTATCGACAACAGAATTAAGCAAAAATGAAAAGCCTGCAAAGTATACCCTTATCAAGCAGCATATTTGCCAAAATATTGAATCAGGCAAATGGCCACAACATTTTAAAGTACCTTCAGAGAATGAGCTAACCCAACAGTTTGATGTGAGTCGTATGACTGCAAGACGCGCTCTGCAAGAGTTAACGGAACAAGGTATTCTTGTTCGTGCTCAAGGCTCAGGCACTTTTGTCGCCACATTTAAATCTCAATCCTCTTTATTAGAAATTCGAAACATTAGTGACGAAATTCATGAGCGTGGCCATAGGCATCATGCAAAACAGCTTATGCTTAAATCAATTGCAGTAACTGAAGAAATTACCATTTTATTAAACTTAAAGAACAATGAACATGTTTTCTTGTCACAGATACTACACTTTGAGGATGATAAACCTATTCAGTTAGAACAGCGCTACGTTAACGCCGCGTTAGTACCTGAATATTTATTGCAAGATTTTACCACAACAACACCCCATGAGTACTTGTCAGCCGTAGCACCGCTGACAGAAGCAACCCATGAGATTGAAGCCATTTTGGCAGATAATGAAGTGTGCCAATTACTTGATATCGACAACAGCGAGCCGTGCTTACAAGTCAAACGTAGAACATGGTCAAGCAAAGGTGTTGTCAGTTTAGCTATTTTAACGGCGCCCGGTAATAAATACCGTTTAGGCAGCCATTTAGTTTTTTAATTTAGGAGCATTAAGATGACATTTAAATACGGTGTTGATCGCCTTAATCTTGATATTGTCAATGGTATTGCTGATGACAGTATCAAAGCAGAGCTTTGCCAAGAAGCGGTAGATAAAATTAATACTAGCCGTCAACGAGTTGAAAAAATGGCTGCGTCTGATGTAGCGGTGTACGGTATTAATACAGGTTTTGGCCCGTTGTGCGATACACAAATATCACCTGAAGATACTAATTTATTACAAAAGAACCTACTTATCACTCATGCAGTAGGTGTTGGTGAGCCGATAGACAAGGCCATTTCAAAGCTGATGTTAATCACTAAGGTACATGCGTTAAGTCAAGGTTTCTCAGGTATTCGTCTTGAGGTTGTTGAGCGCATGTTAACCTTTATCGAGTTAGATTTGATACCTGTTGTACCAGAGCAGGGCTCTGTTGGCGCATCAGGTGATTTGGCGCCACTTTCTCATTTATTCTTACCACTGCTTGGTGAAGGTCATTTTTGGGATAATAGCGAGGGGAAAGATGGTAAAACAGTCGCTGCGGCACAAGTACTTGCAGAGCATGGTTTAGAAGTCATGGAGCTGCAAGCTAAAGAAGGTTTGGCGTTAATTAACGGTACTCAATTTATTTTATCTCATGCTATTACGGCATTAACTAAAATGCGTTATTTATTAGATTTAGCTGACCTTACCGGCGCAATGAGCATTGAAGGCATGCAAGGTAGCGAATCACCGTTTAGAGAAGAATTACATCAAACACGCGCATTCAAGGGTAACTTAGAAGTTGCTGACCGTATGAGAGCCTTCTTTAAAAACTCTCAAAATATGGCAGATCATGAAGAATGTGACCGCGTTCAAGACCCTTATTCATTACGCTGTATTCCGCAAGTACATGGTGCATCACGTAATGCTTATTATCATTTAGAAGAGTTAGCTGAAATAGAAATGAATTCAGTTACTGATAACCCCATTGTTATCAGTAGCGAAGAAGCTATTTCTGGTGGTAGTTTCCACGGCCAGCCTTTAGCTATGGTGCTTGATTACGCCTCTATCGCTGCTGCTGAGCTAGGTAATATTGCTGACCGTCGTTGTTACTTGTTATTAGAAGGCTTACACGGTTTACCGAGATTATTGACAACAGCAGGTGGATTAAACTCAGGTATGATGATCCCACAATACGCGACAGCAGCCTTAGTCACTGAAAACAAATCACTGTGTTTTCCACCATCAGCTGATAGTGTTCCTACCTCAATGGGTCAAGAAGATCATGTGTCTATGGGCAGTATTTCCGGCAGAAAGTTAAACCAAATCTTAGGTAATTTAGAAAAAATTCTTGCTATCGAATTAATGTATGCAGCACAAGCAATCGAATTTAGGCGCCCCAATAAGTGTTCAGCTATTATTGAACTAAATCATCAAGTGATCAGAGAAAAAGTAGCTAAACTTGAAGAAGATAGACTATTAAAGCCTGATATTGATGCCATGATTTCATTAGTAAAATCACAAGCATTTACCGTTAACTTAGCGAAGTAATCAAGGGAGCCTTTGACCATGACAACAGCCATGAATATTCAAGACCTAACGCTTTTACAAGCAAGCATAAAGCAAGGTATTCCAAGTGAATTACCACAAGCCAAGCCTTACCCTGCTAACGCCAATCGAGCCCCTAAACGTAAAGATATTCTAAGCGTAGACGAAAAGCAGTTAGCAGTAAGAAACGCGTTACGTTATTTCCCAAAAGAATGGCACCAAGAGCTAGCAGCTGAATTCGCTCAAGAGTTAAAAGATTTTGGCCGTATTTACATGTACCGCTTTAAACCAAGCTATCATTTAAAAGCACGTTCAGTTGCTGATTACCCAGCAAAATGTCAGCAAGCAGCAGCAATCATGCTGATGGTTGATAACAACTTAGACCCTGCGGTTGCACAGCATCCTGAAGAATTAATTACTTACGGTGGTAACGGTGCTGTGTTCCAAAACTGGGCACAATACTTATTAGCCATGAAATACCTAAGTGAAATGGAAAGTGACCAAACGTTGCACTTATATTCTGGCCATCCTATGGGGCTATTCCCTTCATCGGAAGAAGCACCACGTGTTGTAGTTACCAACGGCATGATGATACCTAACTATTCTCAGCCAGATGACTGGGAAAAGTTTAACGCCTTAGGCGTAACTCAGTATGGCCAAATGACGGCCGGCTCATTTATGTACATTGGTCCGCAAGGTATTGTACATGGCACCACCATTACGGTAATGAACGCATTTCGTAAGGTATTAAACAAAGATGAAAAACCACAAGGTAAGATCTTCCTAACGGCTGGTTTAGGTGGTATGAGTGGCGCGCAGCCCAAAGCAGGTAACATAGCAAATTGTATTACCGTTTGTGCTGAGGTAAACGCCAATGCAGCAACTAAGCGTCATCAACAAGGTTGGGTTGATGAATTAATTGATAATATGGACGACCTTATTGCCCGCGTAAGAGCAGCACAAGCAAACGAGGAAGTGGTATCAATTGCTTATATTGGTAACGTGGTTGATGTATGGGAAAGCTTCTATGAGCAAGAAATCTTTGTTCACTTAGGCTCAGACCAAACGTCTTTGCATAACCCTTGGTCAGGTGGTTATTACCCCGTTGATATTAGCTATGAAGAATCAAACCGTTTGATTCGTGAAGAGCCAGATGTATTTAAAGAAAAAGTACAATCAACCTTAAAACGTCACGCTGATGCCGTTAACAAGCACACTGCTCGCGGCACCTACTTCTTCGATTACGGTAATGCTTTCTTACTAGAAGCCTCACGCGCCGGCGGTGATGTCATGGCAGAAAATGGTATTGACTTTAAATACCCTTCATACGTTCAAGATATTTTAGGTCCTATGTGTTTTGACTATGGCTTTGGTCCATTTCGTTGGGTTTGTGCGTCAGGTAAGTCTGAAGATCTAGATAAAACCGATGCCATCGCAGCCCGCGTACTGAAAAAAATCATGGCGGACTCACCTGAAGAAATTCAGCAACAAATGCAAGACAACATCACTTGGATAGAAGACGCTAAACAAAACAAGTTAGTGGTTGGCTCACAAGCACGTATTCTTTACGCTGATGCGCAAGGCCGTATGGAAATTGCTAAAGCCTTTAATGATGCCATTAATAATGGAGAAATAGGCCCGGTAGTACTTGGCCGTGATCACCACGATGTATCAGGCACTGATTCACCGTTCCGTGAAACGTCAAATATCTACGACGGTAGCCGTTTTACTGCCGATATGGCCATTCACAATGTTATTGGTGATAGCTTCCGCGGCGCAACTTGGGTGTCAATCCACAATGGTGGTGGCGTAGGTTGGGGTGAAGTAACCAACGGCGGTTTTGGTATGTTACTTGATGGCAGTGATGCAGCAGAGCGTCGATTAAAGTCAATGTTATTGTTTGATGTAAACAATGGTATTGCCCGTCGCAGCTGGGCACGTAACGCCGAGGCAAACTTTGCCATTAAGCGTGAAATGGCGCGCACACCTAAGTTAAAGGTAACTTTAGCGAATTTAGTTGAAGACGATATTTTAAACAACTTATCGCTATAAAAATTAATACCATTGCGTATAACATTTAATCATCATTGAATGAGGTGGCTTTTAGTCACCTCATTTTTTTTTGAAGCAACATAGCATCGATAATGTGTTTATTTAATTGAAGCACAGCGCTTAAAAATTTTTCACACAATTCTTCATTGGCTGATACACTTATTTAACAACCTCATAATGAAGAAGAATAGAGATGACAAATTCAACTGAGCAATCAAATGAAGGGAAAAGCCCCCTTCCTAAATGGTTCACCATTGCAGCAGCATTAGCTTTAGTGTGGAATTTACTGGGCGTAATGGCATTTATTGGTCAAATGATGATGACTCCCGAAATGATGGCTGAGCTACCTAAAGCAGAGCAAGAGCTATATGCTTCAGTGCCTTTATGGGCAACCATTGCCTTTGCTTGCGCCGTTTTTGGTGGCGCATTAGGTTCATTAGCATTGCTCCTGAAAAAGTCACTGGCACAGCCGCTGTTGATAGTGTCATTAGCTGGAGTAACAGTGCAGATGTTCCACTCTTTTGTCATCAGTAATTCTTTTGAAGTATTTGGCCCTGGCGGCGCCATAATGCCAGTGATGGTAGTCATTATCGCTATTGCGCTAGTGCGTTTAGCTGATAAAGCAAAAACAAATGGTTGGCTGAACTAATAATATTCAGAACTCTATTGGTGCATTTAAACTAGAGAAAGTAGCCTTAATCAGGCTATTTTCACTATACTTAGCTGCGTTTTAATCATAACCACGATAAAGTACTTCCCATTCGTTTCTACCTTCCAATGTTAATTCAGATACTACTATGTTCATTTTTATGCACCTTGATTTTATTGATCTGTAAAAAGTTAATTTATCAACTTAAATCCTATATTTATATCACCTTTTTGAGTGATTATAAGTTGGGGGCATAGTCACTGATAGCCCTTGAATACTATGGATTGTCACAAGATTGTCACTATAATGACGTAACGTATTTCTCGCTTTCTGCTACCTCGGTGTTCATTCTTGTTAACGCAAACAGCGAAATAACTGATAAAACAACTTTCTTAGGTGCATTTTCTTAATAGAAAGGCCCTACTTTGGAGTGCACATATGACAACAAACCCAAAAACCCTTTGTGTCGATAAAATTAAACAGCTACGTCAAGAAAATGGTTGGTCACAAGATTTATTAGCAAAAGTTTCAGGGTTAAGTTTACGTACTATCCAACGGGTAGAAAAAGAAGGGAAAGCTTCTACTGAAACCCAGTTAGCACTTGCGGGAACTTTTAATGTATCACCGAAAGAATTATTTGTTATTTCATCAACCCCTGATGTTAATTGGAAACGGAAAAATATTATGCAAACAACTTTTGGTATCGCTGTCATCATTGGTGCAATTACAATGCTGATTATTTTAGCTGGTGAAATAAATTTTTATATTGATTATGCCAGTTTACTTTTCTTAGTGTTATTCATGTATAGTGCAACGGTTATCGCATTTGGCCCACAGGGTTTGATCAAGTCTGTAACAGGTTTAAAATATTTATTCTCAAATGAAATATCCAGTACCCCAGCAAGTTACCATTTAGCAAGAATATTAAACAAACAAATTATTTTTGTTTACGGTGGTGCCTTTATCGCATTATTAATTGGCAGCATAGCTATTCATTCAAGTGTCAGTGAATCACTTGTTTTCCATCGTGCTTATGCTGTTAATTTATTAATATTATTCTATGCAGCGATTTTTGCAGAAGGTATTCTTAGGCCCTTGGTCACTAAACTAGAAAAAGCAGATCTTACTAACTAAAGCAATATTATTGTTGCTTTACAGGCTAGTATAAAAAATGACAAATTTTATAGTAAGTCTTTGATAGCCTGAGCTGTTTTTAAGGTACGGATTTCTTGAAACAGCTCATCAGCCTCAGTGTATTGTAACTTTAAATATTTAAGCCATTGTTTAATGCGGTTCGGGTAATATTTACTTTTATCACCATACGTTTCACAGCAAGTATATTCGAGTAAAAGTGCTTGAACCTCATTCCAAGGCATAACAGGCGCTATTTGCTTAATGACTTGCCCTAAATTAGGCAACATAAGCGCACCACGACCAACCATAATATCTTGACAATCAGAAATTTCTCGGCACTTTTGCGCGTCATCAAGAGTAAAAATATCGCCATTAGCAATCACAGGAATATCAATATGCTGCTTTATTTTGGCTATCCAATGCCAATGAGCAGGTGGTTTATAACCTTCTACTTTTGTTCTTGCATGCACAGTCAATTCATTCGCGCCAGCTGACTCTACTGCTTGTGCATTTTCTATGGCGAGACTTTTATCTTCATATCCTAAGCGAATTTTAGCGCTCACAATAGTGTCCTTTGGTGTAGCATTTTTTACGGCACTGATAATTTGATAGAGATTTTCAGGATCTTTAAGTAACACTGCGCCACCGCGGTTATTGTTCACCATTTTTGAGGGACAGCCAAAATTAATATCAACACCATGTGAGCCAAGCTCTATGACTTTTGCCGCATTTTCAGCCATGCAAGTAGGATGTTGACCAAGTAACTGAACTCGTACTGGCGTGCCTGCCTCAGTGGTTGAACCGTAGGCGTTGGCATTTTTTAATTCAGGACATAATCGAAAAAAAGCGCGTTCGGAAATAAGCTGATCCACCACGCGAACAAACTCAGTGACGCATAAATCATAGCCTCCTATTTTAGTTAATAAGTCACGCATTAAATGATCGAGTACGCCTTCCATCGGCGCCAATACAACACGCATAATTAACCTAGTTTACGAGAATATGTTGTCTGTATTTTATGCATTAACCAATAAAAGCCTACGGTTAATGTTGCTATTGAAAAATGGACAATTATAGTCAATAGCTGCCCATTCTCATGCCATAAAAATACAGGGCCGTTATAGGTTAAATAAAACAAATCTAATAATGAGACATGCAACCAAACTAACATAAAGATCAGTTTAAGTCGGTGACGAGCAAGAAAAGATGCAGAAAATAAATTCAAAAGTTAAGCCAAATATAAAAAATTCAGCGTTATTATAACCAAGCGAGTAAGTCAGGGTAAATAAATGAATAATTTAAATACTGCTTAGCTTTTTCACCGCTAACAATACGTATCGGCTCAAGAGGCTCATCTGCTGAAAAAATTGGTGGGGGCAAAGAGACGGCCTTAGCAGCTCGCTGGTAATATAGTTTTTTACTCGCATGATTATCACTAACACCATTAAAAATGCCCTGTGGATGTTGCTCAGTTAATAATGAGACAATCAGCCCTACAGCATCATATTGATGTATAAGATTAATTTTACCACCTGCGTTTTTGAGTACTTTTTTAGCTAGCAAAAACTTCCCTGGGTGACGGTTAGGGCCTACTAAACCAGCAAGTCTTAAAACACTTGCTTGCTGGCTAAATGCTAAGACAGATTGCTCTGCTTTGTGTAACACTTTCGCTTTTTCAGAGATCAAACTCAACAGGCTATTTTCATCAACAGTACCTGATAACCCCGCATAAACAGCAGTGCTGGATAATAAAATGATGCCTTGTACGCGAGCACGGTCTCGTGCGGCAGCAACAAGTTGAGTCACTTTGTCAGCATAGTCGACTCGCCCCTGTTTAAACTGCGGGGGGATAGCTATCACTAAGTATTGCTGATTAAAAACACGTTGTCGCACAAGTTGCTCACTATCAGCCGGTAAAGATAATTGCTGGCTAGGTATTCCTTCGAGATTTAGTTTCTCAACATTTTCAAGTTTGCTGCTAGTCGCCAGTACTGAAATCCCCTTCTTTAGCAGTGCTTGCGCCAGCGCTTTACCTAGCCAACCGCAACCAATAATACCTACTGAGCGGCACGATGTTTCTTCTTCAACTTGATTGGCCATTATTGAGTCTGCTCGTAAGCTTTAATCTTCTCGATAACTTGTGCTGAAACACCATTAGGTACCAGTACAGTTAGGTTGAATTGACTTATTTTCCAGCCTTGAGCGGTTTTAACCAGCACGCCAGAACCACGACAGCGACCATAATTTTTGTTGATAAGTATTTCATCAAAGAAGGCAATGGTGTCATTTTTAAGTAAACTGATATGCCGATCTTCAACCACATAAAGCCAACCTTTGCCTTGCTTAAAATAAGGTAAAACAAAGTCAGTGAATTGCTTTTTATTCCAACGCTCACTCGCATCGGTTCCTAAAAAAATCGCATCCTCAGTGAGTAAGCTTAAGTAGGGTTTTGCCTTGGCATCAGCTGCCGCTTGATGAAAGCTATTTAACACCTCTTTAATGGCTTGCTCTTCGCTGTTTTTCTGCGCCCATGATGAAAAGCTGAGCATCACCAGCAATATAACTATCAATTTATTCACTATCTTGCGTCCCTTTCTTAGGTAAAACAACATAGCTTCCCGTAAAGGTAGCAGCAATAGTTTCACCACAATAAATATGCGCCGTTAATTTAAGACGTGCGTTCTTGCCGCGCGCCAAGTTATCAAACTTCCCTGAAACATCTGACTCCACAACTTGTCCATAAACTAAACCTTTAATAGGCGTATGATAGCGTATATTAGCTTCTGCTAGGACAATATCGCCTTGTAAGCCCTGTTGATACTCGCCAAGTGCTAAATATACCCAGCCCCACCCCGTCAGTGTCGCAAGCGTATAAATACTTCCCGCAAACATAGTATTATGCAGGTTTTTGTTAAATTTAGGGTCACAATACGTTATCAGCTGTTGAGCGTCGTAATAACTAATCTTTAGCCCCATCGCTTTACTCATAGGAATGGTTTCATGCCATACGCTCTGTAAGGCTAGTGCTTTAGCATGCTTATGCTGATGATGAGGTTTAAGGGTTTTCGTCATTCTATAGTGAGTTACCTCACCAAAAAGCACATGCGAAATTTCGTGTTGTTGATAATCAAGCTGTTGATAAAATCCCAAGGCTTTTTCGCGAGCATTAAGCACAATTTCTGTTATGCCTAATTTACTAGCTATCCTTTCTAATTCAGCAATAATCTGCTGACCTAGCCCCTGCCCTTGCGCTGTTTCACATACCGCCATATAACGAATCTGCCCTTGCTGCTCAGCACTTTGCTCCAAACGACCAACCGCTAAAACATGACCTGTTTCATCAATAATCATCCGATGAATACTGTGTGGCTCATGCTCATCCTGCTCACTGCCAAGGACTTGTTGCCAAGGTTTTCTTAATATCTGCCAACGCAACTGGTAGTATTGTGCAAACTCTTCAGCATTTTGTGGTGATCGCAGGGTATTCATTGTCTATCCTTAAATATACCAAGTAGACTGAGTTATTGAGCAACTTGGTATTAATATTAACCATTCATTAAACATTTGGGAATTATGCAACTATCAAAACACCTTGCACAAGGAAAGTTATTATATTTAAGCCAAGGTGATGAAGCTATCTCTGTCAGCGAAAATGAACATTTTCGTTGGCTAGCCTTCACCAATGAAGATAGCGAACAAGTCATTCAAAGCGTTATGCACAAACGTAAACCTTGGCAACTCACCTTACCTCACCAAACAGCGCTATTATTGCCGCTGCTATTTTTTCGCCCTCACCATGTTACAGAGCTAGGCTTAGGCGGCGGAAATCTAGATAGATTTTTAACTCACCTGTCTCCAGACATTGCTATGAACAGTATAGAAAATAATAAAACGGTTATTACTTGTTTTGAGCGCTACTTCAACCCTAATAACGCTGACATTAAAGTAGAAAATCTCAATAGTAAGCAATGGCTTGAACAGCCAAACAAAACAAAGCCTGATTGGTTAATCTGTGATATTTACCAAACTCAACACCAAAGCGCAGCAGACACTAATCAGCAACTAACTGCGCTAATTGACAGTATTGATAGCCATAGCTGCCTATCAATCAATTTACCTGATGCGAGTGATGAAGAGGTTAATTTATGCTTAACCGTGTTACAACAAATACAAAACAACCATCATATTCATTATTTCCATATTCCCAATTACCTGAATATTATTATTCAACTCATTCCAAAACATTGGCAAACAACAAGGTTATTAAGGCGAAATAAAAACAGTTATTTGCCCAAACATTTATTTTTACACTGGCGTAAGTTTTGGCGTTATGGAAATGAAGTATCTGCCAACACACATTTTAAATAAGCTAAATGAAGATAGTGGCTCACAAAAATAATCATTTGAAAAACACTCGTTAAATTTAACTCCAATTAAATAGAAAGCGTAAATGTCACGGGGCCATCATTTAGCAGTTGAACCTTCATATCAGCTGCAAACTCTCCGGTGGGAACGTTAAACCCTTGCTCGCGCAGCTGACTGCAAAAATACTGATAAAGATCATTACTAAATTCTGGCTTAGCTGCCGAGGTAAAACTTGGTCGCATGCCACTGTTAGTATCTGCCGCCAAGGTAAATTGAGAAACCACTAAAATTTCACCCTCAACTTGTTTAACGCTAAGGTTCATTTTACCATTTTCATCGTTAAATACCCGATAGCCAGCTACACGCTCTGCAAGGCGTTTAGCCTTCGCTTGGTTGTCATCAGGTTGAACGGCTAAGAACACTAATAACCCTTGTGCAATCTCACCTATTACTTGATTGTTAACAGTAACACTTGCACTGCTCACTCGCTGAATTAACGCTATCATATACTCATGCTACCTCGAAATATACGGTTCAGCGAGAATTAAAAGGCTTAGAGGCAAGGCTTTGATTAATGAGAATGGTTGTTCCCTTGTCGAAATCAATAACGCAGCATATATGCCTTTTAAACTCGCCCTACGGGGACACCAGAGCAATTCATGCTCGTCGTTGCTCCTTTTCTTAAGGGAGCAACCATTAATAAAAACAAGCGCCTTGATCATGAATCGCTCTGATGTCCTGAAGCAGATATTTTGAAGTATCATGTGTATAAATTCTCATTCTCTAATTCATATTCTTGTAAAGAGACAGTAATTATCGCACCACCAAGCACAATGAGCCAAGATAAGTACACCCATAGAAACAATATAGGCACAATTGCTAAAGCGCCATAAATGGCTTGATAGGAAGGAAAGGCGGTTAAGTATGCGGCAAAGATTTTCTTGGCAAATTCAAATAAAATTGCCGCAACAAAAGCGCCTGAAAAAGCATATTTAAAAGGCACAGTTCTGTTTGGCACTAACATATATAAAAGTACAAAAGCCGCTAACGAAGATAATAAAGGTAAAAGTCTAAAGAACATGTTCGTTATGCCAAAACTATCTTCTACGCCCAAAGTCACTAAAGAAACAATGTAAGAGGTGATGGCAATACTTCCACCAACTAAAATAGGCCCTAGCGTTAATATCATCCAATACATTGAAAATGAAGTGATAACACGACGTTTTTTGGTGACCTGCCAGATATTGTTAAAAGTTTTATCGATAGCAGAAATTAACAAGAGTGCCGCTACAAATAAAAAAGAAATAGCGACCGCTGACATTTTAGAAGCATTATCAACAAAAGCAGACAAATATTGCTGTACTACATCACTGGCAGTTGGCACAAAATTATCATAAACAAACTGTTCAACGCTCTGATGAATGTCAGCAAAAATAGGAAACGCAGTTGCTACTGATAAAGCAACCACCATAAGAGGCACCAGCGACATCAAACTAACATAAGACAGGTAACCCGCGACAACTTGTAGCTGTTCTTGTTTAGCGCGTTTTGTTAAAAAATGAAAAAACGATAAATAATGCCGCCCTAGCAAAGAGTGTTTCATTGTATTGTACAAAGTGTGCAAGTAACTCATATTTGTTAACAATTGTGTGATTTTTTAGTTATTAATATTATATTATGATAACCATAGAATATTTACTAGTTGATTAATTTTTTGGAGATAAAATGGCAAGTCAAGGTTCTTCAGGTAATGTCATTGCAGCAATTTGCAATGTGTTTTTCCCCGGTTTAGGGCAACTCGTTCAAGGTAGGCTTGGTGCTGCCATAATCTTCGCAATAATTTGTGTTGGTGGGTACGCACTTTGGTGGCTAGTCATTCCTGCAATTATTGCCGGCATATTTCATTTGTGGTCTATTTTAGATGCCGCTACCTACAAAGAAAGTAGCTAAAGATTAAGTAAGTTTAGGCTCAGTAATACAGTGCTCATGTTCATGCTCTTGGTCAGAAGCAAGATTAATCTGTGCCAATAACTCTGATAACTGTTGGATCTGCTGGGTACTGGCTTTACCTTGGCTGAAAATAATACTAAGTTCTTGTAATTTTTTTTGTTGAGCTGGGGACATTTGGCAACTCCTTTTGCTAAAAAATTATGCAAATATCAGTAATAGCATTTAACAGATAATATAAGCTTAGCAGTAAATATCATTCTTGTTCACTATTTAGCCAATAAAAAGTAACAAGATATTAAAAGTGCTCGTCAGAGCATGGAGCTGTTAGACAATAAAAAACCGCCCCTTGTTAAAAGGGCGGTTTTCAAAGGTAAACTATAGGGGCTGTTGGTCTTTCGAGGTTGTTTTTGCAGCTATTTGTTGGGTATTTATACAAGGCAGAGCCTTTGTAATGTGGTTGTTCCACATAAAAAGGTGATAACGCCGTAAAAATGACCAACAAACGCTGTCCGAAG
>JAPHTO010000111.1 GCA_026196955.1 Colwellia sp.
GCCCGAATTACCTAAGCCGTTTAGTGAATGAGAAAGCGACACCAGATGAGAGTAAATTTGAAGTTTTACCCGCACAAGCTGTCGCTTTAACGGGTGACAAACAAGCTCAACAAGAAGCTAAAAACTTGATGAAGCAAGCAGATCTTGCTGAGAAAGCATGGCGTTGTACTGAGTTAAACACTCGCATTTCTTGTGTGCGTCAATTGCTTGCTAAAATAGCCCATGTTGATATTGTTGATGACTTGGCTGATGACTTAAATAAAACCATAATGGCGTCACGTGATCAGCTCATTCGCATTGAAAAGCTCTTGAAGAAGCCGCAGGAGTTACCTGGTCCAACGGGGGAATCAAATATTTTATACCTTGAAAATAGAGGGAGTATTATTTGTTTTGCGGATGAAAAAGTCAGTTTTCACTTTTGGGTCATGTCTATAGTGACGGCGCTAGCAACAGGTAATACTGTCGTTACTGTGGTTTCAGATTTATTTTATGAAGAAGCATTGGCATTTAGGGATAAGTTTAATGATACCGGTGCGGTAAAAGGTGTTTTTCAAGTGGCCAAACTATCTCATTTAGAGACTATGCTTGCTTATCCTACCTTAGCGGGTGTTGTCATAGACAGTAACTGTGATCGTAAACACTATATCAGTGAAAAATTATCTGAGCGTCAAGGCGCTATTTTGCCAGTTATCTCATCAGAGTATTTCGATAATCTTATTCAACGTTTATTAACTGAAAAAACTATCAGTATTGATACTACTGCATCAGGTGGTAATACGTCGTTAATGACCTTGGTTGAAGAAGAAGATTAACGTTAACTTTTTTGTATTATTTTAATGTAATACCTTAATTACTGAGAAAAAGGCGAGGCCATTTGGTCTTGCCTTTTTTATAGTTGAAATTTAACAATTCTATGTCATGATTGAGTTATTGCAGGATAACCTATTGCCTTTTATTAGATGAACAAAATAAAACCCTTAGATCGTGTTGATATGACCATTTTAAAAACGTTGCAGGCAGATGGTCGCATTACTAATGTAGAGCTCGCTCAAAAAGTTAATTTAAGTGCTAGCCCTTGTTTAGATCGAGTAAAACGCTTGGAAACGGAAGGCTACATTAGACGTTACGGTGCTTTTATCAATGCCGCTAAGCTCGACTACGGTATGACTGCTTTTATACAAGTAACATTAGATAGAACAACAGCCGATGTTTTTAAGTTATTTAGGGCTGAGGTCGTAAAAATTAAAGAAGTGGTTGAGTGTCATTTGGTGGCTGGTGGTTATGATTATCTTATTAAAATAAGGTTTGCTAATATTGAAAGCTACCGACTAATATTGGAAAACATTGCTGGACTACCCGCTATTTCACAAACTCATACCTACATGGTAACTGAGCATATCAAAGAAGATAATGGTGTTCCCTTTGATTAATGAGTGCTTATGCACATAAAATAACCTTATACCAATAAATTATTACGCTTGGTATTAAACGTTAACACAACTGCCAAAAGGGATGGTTATGAACGCACATGAATATGCTCTACAAGCAAATGGCTCTTTTGCTTTACCCGATGCTTGCTTTAAAGTCAAAGCATTAATGGAAGATGATAATTCAGCGATCAGCGATTTTGCCGATGTTATTAGTGTTGATCCTTCAATGACTTCTCGATTATTACAAATTGCCAATAGTGCCATTTATCGCTTTCCTGGCGAGATCAGTACTATATCAAGGGCTATCACTATTATTGGTACCAAAGCTATTTATAATATGATGTTAGTGGATGTGGCTGCGACGGCTTTTAAGCATTTTGAAAATCAAGCAATAGACTTAAAGCGCTTTTGGCGAATGAGTATTTATTGTGGTTTGGTGACCAAAAATTTGGCGATAAAAGCGGGTATCAAAGATATTGAACGGTTATTCGTCGCCGGTTTGCTGCAAAATTTTGGCGAGTTATTAGTCGCAAAAATCACCCCTGATGTGGCAAAAGTGTGTGAGCAATATAATCGTGATAATCTTCCTTGGGATCTACAAGAGCTAGCGTTAGGTTTTACTTATACCGATATTTCTGCAGAGCTATTGAAAATATGGCAATTGCCAGAAAAAATTATTATTCCTATCCGCCATTTTAACCAAGCAGAAAGTCATCAAATTAATAACGATGTCAAAGTATTAAACTTGGCCTCAAGGCTTGCATTGTTGGATAGTCATAGTGAAGAGTTTGAGTATGATGAAGTGATTGATGAGTCTTTATGTCAAAGTTTAAAATTAAGCAAAGAAGATATTGAACAAGCGACTGAGATTGCAGCAAAGGATGCAATCGGTATCTTAACTGTGATGAATCCTAAGCTGTTTACTCGCTAAGCTAAAGCTATCGCTAGCAGACAGTGGACAAAATACTATACACTTCGTAGGCTTTTTATACCAAGCTTGCAGGAGACAAGGTTAATAAAGCTTGTTAGCATCAAGTGGTTCAACATTAAAATTATAAAAAGAAAATCAATGGAATTAGTAAAATAGATAGCATTCAATGAGAATATTTATTGAGTTAATGACATTGAGATCAAGTGAAGGAAAGTTATGAGCGCATCTAGAGAGCATTTTAGCTCCCGTATTGGTTTTATTCTCGCCGCGGCAGGCTCTGCTGTTGGTATCGGTAATTTAGTTGGTTTTCCTGTAAACGCGGCAAAAAATGGCGGTGGTGCATTTCTACTAATGTATGCACTTTTCGTTTTTTTAATATGCCTTCCGGTGATGATCGCTGAAATGGCCGTTGGTCGAAAAACAGCAAAAGAGCCTGTTGGCGCTTATAAAACACTTAGTGGAAATAGCACTCTTTGGGGAGCTGCAGGTTTACTCGGGGTATTAACCCCTTTTATGATCGCGGTATTTTACATGGTCATTACCGTGTGGATTTTTGGCTATATTGTTTTAACATTGTCAGGAAATTTAGACTTTTTAGCCAGTGGTGCAGGTTTTGGCGAGTTTATTAATAGCCCCTACTTGTTCGTTGCGATGGCCGTAGTGGCCGCTATTGTTAACTTTATCCTCGTTGCGGGTGTTAAAGACGGTATTGAAAAAGCCGCTAAAACCTTGATGCCAGCGTTGTTTGTGATGCTGATAGTCATGGTTGTCTTTGTACTAACACTTGATAATGCTTTTGCTGGGCTTGAATTTTTCTTAATACCTGATGCGAGTAAAATAACGCCTAGTGTAGTTAATGGCGCCTTATCACAGGCATTCTTTTCATTATCTTTAGGGATGGGTATTTTAATCACCTATGGCTCATATATTGATAATAAAACTAATATTCCAAACTCGGCAAAGTTGGTTGCAATCACAGATACTGGTGTGGCTTTTGTCGCTGGTTTAATGATTTTACCGGCAGTGTTTTCGTTTAATCCCAATGTTAACCCAAGTGAATTAAGTGATAGCTCGGTGTCGTTAATTTTCACTTTTTTACCGAAAATATTTTTAGCATTGCAAGCCTCTATTGGCTATCTCGGTGCTAGTGCTGTAGCTGCCTTTTTCTTTATTTTAGTGTTCTTTGCCGCCATTACATCGTTAGTGTCAATTATGGAAGTTCCCGTGTCATATTTAGTCACTGAAAAATGTCATAGCCGTAAAAAAGCCTTATCTATTTTGTTAATGACCGCGGGTATTTTAACTGTTTTTGCGACACTTTCTTTTGGTATGGTGACCTTCTTTACTGAATTTACTTCCTACGCAGGAGGCACTAAGTCTTTCTTTGATATTGTTTATGATGTTTTCTACGATACTATATTGCCACTTAACGGGTTCTTACTCTGTGTTTTTGTGAGTTATCGCTGGAAGAAAAAGAATTTATCAGAGCATTTAAGTATTGGTAATGATAACTATATAGGCTCTTGGGTTGAGAAATACATTAACTTTTCATTGGGCACATTTATCCCTGCAATTGTGCTTGTTATTTTCATTAATACCGTTGCGCAAAAATTCTTTGCGGTGAGTTTATTTGGCTTTTAGCCTAAACGGTTAAACACACAAACACTTTGAAAGACTAAGCCGAGCAATGTTATTATTGCTCGGCTTTTCTCTTTTAAAACCTCACTATGATTGAATACATAAACGCCACAGATTTCACTAATTGCCAACGCCTTTTTCATGGTCGAGGTCATGCTTATAAAAATTTATCTCATGTCAATGTTGATTGGTTATCACCAGTTATTTTGATCACCCTATATCAAGCTGTGGATGAAGATTGGCTATTAACGCAAGCAAAAGCATTGCAAGCTTTAGTCAGTGGCTGCCAGAGCGTACAAGTACAGCGTCGTTACCAAAAGTTTGCCCCCACTCAAGTATTACTAGGTGAGGAAATTGAAAGCACTATAGTGACCGAGCAGGGCTTGTCTTATCATATTGAGCTAGGAAAAGCGCAAAATAGTGGGCTGTTTTTAGATATGGCAAATGGCCGCTCTTGGGTGTATCGCCATGCAACCGATAAGAATGTGCTCAATTTATTTGCTTATACCTGTGCGTTCTCCGTCGCTGCTATCGCTGGCGGGGCAAGTCAGGTTGTTAATATTGATTTAAGTAAAGCTTCGCTAAGCAAAGGGCGAGAAAATCATCAGTTAAATAAGCTTGCCAAAAAAGAAGGTAAACGCGTTGTTTTTGAAGGCGTTGATATTTTTAAATCGAATAGTCGTATTAAAAAATACGGCCAGTATGATCTACTTATATGCGATCCACCATCTTTCCAAAAAGGCAGTGTTAATATTGAACGTGATTATGCCAAAATTATTCGGCGTATTCCTCAGTGGATGAAGGTTGGGGCAAAATTAATGCTATGTTTAAATTCGCCTGATCTTGATGAGCAATTTCTCAAAGATGAGGTTGCCCGTGAGTGCCCTGATTGTGTCTTTGATGAGCGCATTGCTAACCCTGAAGTTTTTAAAGAAGCGCATTCAGGCAAAGGGTTGAAGGTATTACTTTTTACTTATCAACCCGTGACGTGTTAGGGGCTCTGATCCGCCAGTAACGGGCAAACCTTGGTATTCCGGCTTGAGTTTTCCCATTGTATTTAAAGCTAATAGTACTCCCAATAGCGGGTGGGTTGGCGCGTTCATAATCAGGTAAGCCAGAGCCAATGTTAAAAATAGTGCCATTAAGCATTTTAACTTTTAGTGCGCCTACCTTACCCGTGTATTTACCTTTGCCAGCAATGTAAGCAATTACCACGGCTTCAGCATCTTGATGTTTTTTTAACTTCATAATGCTTGAGCTTCTACCTATATGATACAAAGCACTGCCTCGATGTAGCATTAACCCTTCGCCTTTACTCGCTATAATACTGTTTAGTTTAAGATCTAGCTGCTCAATATCGTTTATTTTGAACTGCTTAATCATGGTTAGGTAGTTTGAATTTGTTTTGCTAGTTAATTGTTGCATAGCATTAATTCGTTGGGTAAAAGTATCACCATGCTCGGGTAAATCAAAAATCATAAAACGTACTTTTCGCCAACATGCTTCATCAATATTGATTTTACTCACACAAGAAAGTGTTTGTTGAAAGTGATTTCTAGCAATCCATAA
Source organism: Colwellia sp. (assembly GCA_026196955.1). GTDB lineage: Bacteria > Pseudomonadota > Gammaproteobacteria > Enterobacterales > Alteromonadaceae > Colwellia. The sequence goes on from JAPHTO010000111.1 coordinate 5,569, forward strand.
CTCACCATCCATGACAGTATCAGGCCAGTTGCGAGTAAACCATTTTGGACTATGGATCAGTTTGCCTTGGCGAGTTAGCAGTTGTTTACCATTCCAATAACCGCGTATGCCATCAAGTTTTTCTGAAAGCCAGTATTGGCTGATATCGTCAACAGGTCTGTATTTTACCGCTTTCTGGATAGCTGGCTTTTGGTATGAGTCTGTAAGGGCAAGTAGTTTTAGTGGTAGTAACAAGCAAGATAATAGCAGCAGTGACAGCGATTTCATTATTAACATCCTTGTGTATATGATTAATCCATTAAGTATCAACTAAGCATAGTCTAAAAATAGGCTATGCTTAGTAAAAATGGAATTTATCTACAGCATGCTTTGCCTTTAACTCTCGCAGAGTGTGAAATGCCCTCATAGGCTGGCATACACTATTCAAGGATTGAATATATGAAACTGCTCAAATGCTTTTACCTTATTATTTTGTTATGTTTTTTTTCTCCTATTGGAGAGGCTAAAAAACGCTGCAAACCTTTGTTAGCGAAACTACATAATATCCAAGCACAGCAGCGCGCAGGCTATTCATCTAAACGAGGGTTGAGCCTGCGTGCTAGGGAAGATAAGGCGCGTGATATGTGGTGGCAATGCGAAAATGGCCGAACTAATAACAAGAAAAAGAAGAAGAAAAAAGTTAAGCAGAAAGTTAACAAGAATACTCTTGGTTATGGCAATAAAACAACCCAATCAAAGAGAGGGAAAATCAAGGCAGATTCGCCATTTAAAACCAATAATGCTGTGGTGATTAAGTCAAAATATCAGGGAGAGAAGAAGCGCGCTTGGCTCGCTTTTTATCAACAGCCAAACCAGTGTCAGCGACCTAAAAAATTATCAGTGTTTGCTTTTTGCAGTGAAGATAAGCAAAAGCAACGAATAATATTTGAACAAGAATACACTAAATTGCCCGCGAGTAAATCGCGAGCGCTGAATGAACCTTGAGTGGTTTTTTTAGCAGCTTGTTACTGCATTGTAATTTGATTTACTCTCGGAATATTGCGCAACCATGGCATCGACTTTCTCTTGACAATAATCACGCAAGCCGCTGAGTAGCATGTGTTTTTTACCATGCCCAACTATTTCACCTTCGCTGACTAAGTCAAACTCTAACCAAGCATCGCCACGTTTACCTTCAATGGTTAAACTGGTTTGCGCAAGTTGTAGTGAAAGCGTTTCAATATCAATACGCTCTAGGTTTATCTTCATGCATTGATACATAACCATTGGACGAGCAGGGTTAATCATGACATTTTTTTCAGCCATTAATTTAACTAAAATATCAGGAAATGTATGACCAGAAAAATCAACATATGCTTTAGTTAACGCATTAATTAATGAAGGGCAATGTGTTTTTTCCCCGCTTGCTTCTACCGATAAATAAGTTTTATCGTTGTCATCGTTGACATCGAAACTGTCATTAATGTCATTCGGGAAGGTTAGTGAAATGCCATCATTTACCATACCAGAAAAGTTAAAACTCATCTCTTTATGCAAACCGGCTTTTGCAATGATCACTGAGAACAGTAAGTCACCAGGTACGCAAAAGCGTTTGGCATCAATATTATGTAATGGATTAAAATCATCCGCTACTTGCTTAGCAAAGTCACTGCCTTGCTGACGAGTAAAACTAATTTTTTCGCTATCAATGGCACAATATTGCTCAATAAACATATTTTCTTCAGGCATGGATTATCACTTCATTTTTACAAAACGGGGCATTCTAACAGCGATCAAAAAATAAATCGAAAAAAATAGCGTTAAAAGTAACTAAGCAGACCTCTATGGCAGTTTTTCCTGCTCAAGGTAAGTGCTCACTAAGTGTTCTTTTTGTGCTTTGGTTAGCTTTTTTAATTGGTATTCTCTTTTACTGGCCGTACTTTTATCGCTCGCTGCTTCAATAAAGGCAAGTGTTACTGGACGTTTTGCTCTAGTATACTTAGCGCCAAGCTTGGTATGATTATGTTGATGTAAACGGCGAGTTATATTGGTGGTGATCCCAGCATAAAGACTATTGTCATTACAACGTAATAAATAGACATACCAAGCGTTGTTTGTCGTCATTATATTGGCAAGGTTTTGTGGAAGCGTAATTTAGATAAATGATGGTAATGTAAAGTGTTAGAGATTTCAAATAACGTTAACTTAGCAGATTGGGAAATAGAGCTTAGTGCTATTCGTGCTATGGGTAATGGTGGCCAACGGGTTAATAAAGTGGCGACAGCAATTCATTTACGTTTTGATATTAATCGCTCATCATTACCAGCGGCCTATAAAGAAAGGCTGTTAGCTGCAAAAGATAGCCGCATTTCTAAGGATGGCGTTATCATTATTAAGGCACAATCTTTTCGAACTCAAGAAATGAACAAAGATGATGCATTGAAACGCTTAAAAGAACTCATTTTATCTATTATGATAGTACAAAAAAAAAGGCGAGTAACAAAACCGACCAAAGGCTCAGTTCAACGACGCTTAACGAATAAGGCTAACAGAAAAACAGTCAAACAGGCACGACAAAAAGTTAAGTTTTAACTATTCACAATTTTAACCACAGCAAGAAAGCAAGAGAGCAAGTATGCCAATTTCAGCCATAGGCGCAGTAGAGAAATTAACAGCACAACTAGATGAAAATAACACCGTTCAGTACCAACTTCCTTTAGCGGCAATTGGTGAAAATGAACTGTCACAAAGTATCGCTTTAAATCCATTAATTGGCCAAGAAATTACGTTAAATTTTCATGATAAAATTGCCTGTAAACATTGTGGAAAAACCACTAAAAAAAGTTACTCTCAAGGTTTTTGCTATCCTTGTATGACTAAATTAGCGCAATGTGATATGTGCATTATGAAGCCAGAAACTTGTCATCATCATTTAGGCACTTGTCGAGAGCCGCAATGGGGCGAACAACATTGTATGATTGACCATTACGTATATTTATCTAATACCTCAGCATTAAAAGTAGGTATTACACGTCATACTCAACTGCCAACCCGTTGGATTGATCAAGGTGCTACGCAAGCACTACCTATTTTTAAAGTAAGCACTCGCTTACAGTCAGGTTTAGTTGAAACGGCTTTAGCAGAATTTATTGGAGATAAAACAAATTGGCGTGCCATGCTTAAAGGTAGTAATGAGCTTATAGACTTAAAAGCTCAAGCTAGCAAACTAGTGCCTCAAATTGCCCCCAAACTGGCGGAAATAGCCTTAAAATTTGGCGAAGATGCTGTACAGTTATTAGATGAAGACGTGGTAGAAATAAATTACCCTGTTAGTCAGTATTTGACAAAAATTAGCTCTTTTAATTTTGATAAAACGCCAAAAGTATCAGGTATCTTATTAGGTATTAAAGGGCAATATTTAATATTTGAGCAAGGGGTGATCAATATGCGTAAATTTACCTCTTATCAAATAAGTATTGAATATTAATTTCTTCAGGCAGTTTTTTAAGCAAATTGTGCTAAGTTTATAGAACTAGTAACTTTTGCTTATTCTGCCAAAGGATAACGACTTATGAACGCAATTGACTACGCTGAGCAAGCGAGTGAGCTATTCGTTTTATCAGAATCTTTTTTACGTATTAAAGAGTTGATAGATAACGAATCATCGACAATTGATGATATTAGTGAAGTGATCTTAATTGATCCTGCGCTTGCTGCAAGTATTTTAAAACTCGCAAATAGTTCTTTTTTTAGTTATCCCGGAAAAATAGACACTATCTCTAAAGCGGTCTTAGTTTTAGGTATCACAGAGGTTTATAACCTAGTGATTGCTTATTTTGTGACTAAGGCATTTAACGCAGTTACGGCGGATAAACAATACCTAGAAAACTTTTGGGAGCAAAGTGTTGATTGTGCACTGATCATAAAATATTTAAGTAGTAGTTTAAATGTGGCCAATGCCGAACGGTTATTTATTTTGGGCTTGCTACATAACATAGGGGAGCTCATTATTCAGCAAATCTCTCCTGAAAAAATTCCTTTGTGTCAAAGCGATGATATCAATACTCGTTCTTGGCAAAAACAGCAAGCAGTACTCGGCTTTACTTATGCTGACTGTAGCTCTGAATTATTAAAGCTTTGGCAATTGCCGTATAACTTAATTGCACCTATCCGTAATCAAAATGAGACGGATTTTGAACAGATAAATATTGAATCACAATTACTTTGTGTTGCTAAAAACGTGATGCTTAGTCAGCAAAATCCTGTGTCTGTAAACTTCTCAACCCTTATCAGCGAACAACAGTTATCACACTTATCAATTAATGAAAAAACGCTAACATCAGCTATTGATTATTGTGATTTGGAACGTCTAGGTATTTTATCCATTTTAAGTCCAAGCTCTGCAATGATTTATTAACTTAAGCACTTAAATTAATGTGCGTAGCATTACTTGGCATCATAATGCTGTTGTATTCGTCTATCTGTGCATGGGGACTATGGTTGGGTGAGTTTTCAGGCAATAATTGTTTAAATTCATTGTTATCCAAATTATGCCATTGTGGAACACCATGTTTGACCGCTTGATGGATTGCATACAGTGATACGTAAGCGTCATTCAATAAACTAGAAGCACTTTTATTTTTTACGTTATCGTCGTTGTAGACTTGTATATAAGCATCGATAACATTTTGCTGCTGTTGATAGTAAAGTCGAGTTAAATCGATATTAATAGCGGATTGAAAATTTGACTCAATGTTTATTTTTTGCTCAGCAAGCATGGCATTCACTCTATCTTGCTCTGACAGCACTATTTCATTAGTGTGGCTGTCTTGAGATAGTAAGGTGTGATTATGCTGTTGTGGGTTTGCACCATAGCTTAATTGAAAAGCCATAGGGTGAGCTGAAGAAACACTTGCAATGGTCATGTTAAAATCTCCACATAAGTTTAATTACTTTATGCAGTGATTTTAACCAATATGAATATTCAAACCGTTTAACTTAGTAACAGCTTGGTTAATAATTGTTACTTGATGGCGGTATCTATTTGATAGCTTGCTTTTACTTTTTCTATGGCAGTTAATCGCGCTTTATTCATCGCCTCTTTAATTGCGGCTCCTGTTAATCCTTGTTCAACAAAAGTCTTCGCTTTAATCTGAGCGGCAGCACCTAATGCATCTTTTAAATATTGCTCTTGTGGGTAAGGGCGGTTTTCAAAGCCTAATCGACCTAGAAAATCACTTTTACAAGCGATAATGAAATCGTCAAATTCTTGCGGTTTACGCCAAGCATCAAGTAGATTAAAAATTTTTAATAAAGTGCTAGGCTTTAATTGAAAAGCTTTATGGCAATGTAAGTGATGCTCACATACTTTTAAAGCCAATGTTTTGCAATAAGTGGGTACTCTTAATTGTTTGGCAATTTTCTCTACTAAGGGTAAGCCTGCTTTTTCATGACCACGATGGCTTGGCCATTGCTCACTCTCGGTTAAACCTTTACCAAGATCATGGCATAAAGCGGCAAAACGAATAGCCGTTTTATTGACATTATGTTGCGTTAGCAAAACAGCTTGTTGCAACACCATCATAGTATGAACACCACTGCAAATTTCTGGATGCCATTGCGCTGGATTAGGAATACCCCATAGGGCATCAAGCTCAGGCCAAAGTTTTTTAAGCGCTTGGCATTGATGCAATACTTGAAAGAAAACCTCAGGATTTGCGTGCTCAGCACTTTCACTAGTTTCTTCGGAAAGAGCACGTTGCATTTCTTGCCAAATGCGCTCGGCACTGAGGCTTGATAACTCATCACTGTCACTGATGCGAGTCATTAACGCTAAAGTTTCAGGAGCAATGGTAAAGCCATAATTATGATAGCGAGCGGCAAAGCGTGCTACACGCAATACCCGAAGAGGGTCTTCAATAAAAGCATTACTCACATGACGAAGTATTCTTTTTTCTAGATCTTGTTGTCCATTGTAGGGATCAATAATTTCACCGCGACGGTTTTGAGCCATGGCGTTTACGGTAAGATCACGGCGTAGTAAATCTTGCTCTATGGTCACATCAGGCTCAGCATAGCAACTAAAGCCGGTATAACCCTTACCCTTTTTTCGCTCTGTTCGGGCGAGGGCGTATTCTTCTTTAGTTTCTGGATGTAAAAACACGGGAAAGTCTTTACCCACTTGATTAAAACCAAGTGATAGCATTTGTTCAACGCTTGCGCCAACCACTAAATAATCATGATCTTTTACTTCTCTATTTAATAACTGATCTCGCACAGCGCCACCTACTAGATAAATATCAAGTGCATTCATATTTGACGTTGTGGTGTGAGTACTCAAAACAATAACCAAAAAAGATTTATAATTAACCCAAGTTTACCACAATATTCGTGGACATAGCGCTGCCAACAAGGTAATTTTATCTGCGTGTTTATTCTTCAAATACTTAAATAAGTCGCTAATATTGTTATGTACACAAATTTTTTCTCGTTAAGTGAACTACCGTTTTCCATCGCACCTAACCCTAAATATTTATTTATGAGTGATAGGCATCGTGAGGCGTTGACGCATTTAAATCATGGCTTAGATGGCTCAGGTGGTTTTGTATTACTAACGGGGGAAGTCGGTACAGGTAAAACTACGGTTAGTCGTTGTTTAATGGCGGAATTACCTGAAAGTACCCAGCTGGCTTTTATTTTAAACCCGACCTTATCAAGTAAAGAATTACTAGCGACAATCTGTGATCAACTTAAGATTCGTTACCGAAAAACCGGTGCGACGTTAAAAACATTAACCGACAAAATTTCTGAAAAATTATTAAAAAATCATGCAAATGACATCAATACTCTATTGATCATTGATGAAGCTCAGCACCTTGAAGCCGAAGTATTAGAGCAATTACGCTTGCTAACCAATTTAGAAACCAATACTAAAAAACTCTTACAGGTGATATTAATTGGTCAGCCAGAATTACAGCAATTATTAAAACGTCGGGACTTACGACAGTTAGCACAGCGCATTACCGCTCGATACCATTTATTGCCGCTTAATCAGCCGGAGCTTGCATCGTATATAAAGCATAGATTATCAGTGGCAGACTGTCATCGAGCGCTTTTTAACAAGAGCGCATTAACAACAATCCATAATATTTCTCAAGGTATTCCAAGGCTCATTAATTTGATTTGCCACAGTGCATTGATGGAAGCTTATAACAGTAACAATGCTGTCGTTGATAAAAAGATCGTTGTAAAAGCAGCGAGCCATGCCTTAGGTGATGATTTTGAACAGCCAGCATGGTGGCAGCAAAAAAATACTAAACGCGTCATGGCAGCCAGTGTGCTTGCTATTGTGTTGTTTATGGGGTTTTGGATAGGACAAGGTGAGCAACTTCAAATTGCTAGTCATGAAGTAGAAAACCTTGCGCAAACACAGCCTCAGACTGTAGATACTTCTGTGTTAGAAAAAACTGTTGAGCAAGCGCAACCACTTGAGCAAATACAAGCACCATTATTGACTCAAGAGCCTGTTGTTAAAGCAGCAGAAGAACAAGTTGTTGAGAAAAACATCATGCAATTAACGGTAAGTAGTGACAAACCTCAACCACAGGTCAAAGTATTAAAAGAAAAAGTTGATGAGACGCCTGCTAAAGAAATTGCTCCTAAAGAGTATCAAGTTGAAGCGGTAGATGGAGTATCTGATGATTTGCTAGCACGTTTTCAAGCAGCCATTGATGATACAAAAAACTCTGATGTTAATGCAGATAAACCTGATGATGCCAATACTCAGCCTGAAAATATCAAGCCGTTAACACAAATGCCAGCTTGGGTGCAGGAGGGCGTGCCTAGTTTACGTTTTGAACAGCACATTTATGCCTCTGATGGTGAAGGCTGGGTGAATGTTAATGGCCGAGATCGTTATGAAGGGGATAATATTGCTAACGGCTTGATTATTGATAAAATTTTACCGCAACAAGTGATCTTAACTTATCGCGGTGAAAAATTTAGTTTACCCGCGTTAACGAATTGGTAAAGGGTAAATTGCTTTTAACTTTCAATGAACAAAGTAGCCAGAAGGCACTATCCCATCCAAATGACACCTCTTATTTTTCTATTTATATTTCTTTTGCAAAATAGTTGTCACACTTTGTAACAGTACTACCTCTTATATAAAAATTATTACTCAAAAAGATAAAGCTATTGGACGGTTATGAATAAAAAAGGGTTTGGTCAGGAGTTATCTGAATTTGAGTTTTTAGCATTAAAGCAAGGCAAACATCTTGGATTTAATGCTGCGTATAAGTTGTATGCTGATCATGTGTATTCGCTTGCACTACATATAGTCAAAAATGAACAAACCGCCCTAGACATAATGCAAACTGTTTTTGAAGTGTTGTTAGTCAAGTCGTCTACATTGAATGATATTGACACATTAGGTGCATGGTTAAAGCAGTGCACAATAAACGCTTGTATGAATTATTTTAGAAAAAATAAAGAAAAGTTTTTATCAGTAGAGCAAAATTCTGTGCTAGAAGAGCATGTAATCGAAGAATCTAATATTTCGTCTTGCAAAGAAATGGAAGTGCAAGTAACTAGCTTATTAAAGCAACTTTCTTTGCTGCAACGCTCAATAGTTTACTTCTATAGTGTTAACGGCTTAAAACATAGGGATATAGCTTCAATTACAGGAATAAAGGAAACTTACAGTCGAAAAGTTTACAGTAGATCACTGAAAAAGCTTAAATCTTGGCTTAATAAATCAGGGTATAACCATGACTAATTTAGATGAAAAAATAATTCAATGGGTAGAATCAACAGAAGATTCTATTAAGTATTTTAAAGCGCCTGATGTATCAAAAGAAATATGGCGTCGTCATCAACTAAAAAAATATAGAAACTATTTAGCAATTGCTGCAAGTGCTTGCATTGTTATGATTACGCTGTGGGTACAACAAAGCTCTATGAGTTTAAAATCAAATTCTTCGGCTGTTCAAGATCTACTCGCACAAAATGCGGTACTTGAACAACAATTGTTGGGGACTGCCAAAATTGCCTTATCGGATAGACAAGCCGCAATTATGTCTGATTGGTATCATCAACTTGCTATGATTGACCAAAATATTGAAATACAACGTTCTGATACTTTTGATGAGACCTTTTGGTCCAGTCGTAAAAAACTGTTAAGTAAAATGGTTGATTTTCACACACAACCTTTCGATTTTTACGAAATTTAGGGGACAAAATGAAAAAAATAATCTGTGGTTTAATTCTCTTATCTTTGCCAGTTTTTGCTGACGAGTTAAAATCAGTCAAGTCTAAGATGTTAGCCGAGCAGTTAGTTAGATCTATTAATCAAAAATTAGCTGATATTACCGCTCTAGAGCTTGCCGCTGGCGTGAAACAAGAAAATATCAACATTAGCTTAACTCAAGTTAGTCGATATGACAGTGGTCGTTTTGGCGCAATAATGGACGCCGATAAATTGGGGTTAATTCTTTCGGTAACGCCAAATAGTCCCGCAAGTTTACTCGGCGTTCAAAGCAGAGATATTATACTGAGGGTTAACGACAGGCTCATAACTGACAAAAACTTTAATTGGAAAGCACAATTACAATTTGCTGAAGACAATACCAAGGTATCAATTTTAGTAGAACGAAAATCTAGAAAGCTCCTATTAAAAGGAATATTAAAAGGAAAATATATACCAAATTGGCAACTTAGCAGCTCAAATGAATTACGACCAAATGACAAGTTAAATTATCCTAATTTAGTAAACACATCATTAGCATCTATCGACATGCCTGTAAGAGAAGAGAGTGGAAATATAGCAGAAAATAATAAGGCTTGCGGTCGAGTTGTCGCCTATGAATATTTTAGAGCGCGTAAAGGAAAAATAATCCCCATTAATGCTATAGATTACATTCATAGAATTGATGGGGATAGAGTTGCGGGAGGAAAGACACGGTTCAAACTGACACCGGGGAAACATGTCTTGGAATTAATGTTCAAATATGGAACTAAGAAAAAATTCATCATACATATCAAAGAAAATATAACGTATTCTATTGGAATGGTTGGTGATACAGAGTGGCTTGATGATGAGAAGAATATTATCCTTCCAGCTGATTACTCTGGGCCTGCAATAATAAAAACTCAAGCACAAAAATGTGAATTATAGGCGTTTATATAAAGTGCTACGCATTAAACTTCAATGGTGATGGCTCTTGATTATTGGGCAACTTACTTAAGAGCAATTCGCAGTAATATCAATTTAAAAACCTAATCTACACGGAGAGTATTTCATGACAAATAAAGCCTTTAGTTTTTTCACCTTAATGTACATTCTAATCTGTTTGCCAATTCAAGCAGCAGAATCTTCAAAGCCAGAATTTACAGTTCTTACTAAAGAGCTTTGTCTGACTGAAGAATGCAAGAGAAGTTTTAGAAAACTCAAAAACTTCGCTAGAAAGGGCAGTACAGAAGCACAAGTTGTCATAGCTATTGCATACCTGACAGGTAATGGGCTGGAAAAAAATCCTGAAAAAGCTGTTCGTAATTTGAAAAAGGCAAAACGCTCAGGTTCGGCACGAGCTGCTTGGACTTTGTCCTATTTATACACAAAAGGAATAGGCGTTAGCAAAGATACAGAGCAAGCTAATGAGTTGTTGCAATATGCACTTGACAAAAATTTTGGTCCAGCCCTGTTTCAAAAGGCTTCTGAAATATTAGATTTGTCAAAAAAGGAGAATGAAGAGGCAATATTTCTGTTGAAGAAATCAATATCAACATCAAATAAAAATGCAACCTACCTGTTAGCGCAAATGTATGAGTTTGGTGAAGGTGTGGAGCAAAATATTGAGCAAGCATTAAAACTTTATAGCCAGTTAAAATTTTCAAACTATAAGGATAGCCAACAGCGTTATGAAAAACTCTTTTCTGATTACAAGGGCGATCCCAAACTTATATCCCTTAGCCAAGGCCTTGATCCCAGTATTGAAACAATTACAGTGAGCGGAGCTAAGTGGGATTTGCAAAAAACATTGACCACTTTAGTGCACTATTTAGATTCTTCAGGGTTATATGATGGTGGCGGATTTAGCCATATTCGGGGTAAGGGGTGTGCTAATTCCTCTTCTGCCTGTGCAATGATTGGGGCTAAAGAAGACATAGATCGATTTATGGGGGTATTCAGGTAGCAATTTTCTGTTAAACGTTTCGCATGTGCTAATTATTAGAGGCTTAATAAATAATTTTATTTATATTTCAACCTATTAAAGTTTTTTTGAGTCGTGTTTTTTATCACTTTGTACTCAAACTTGTTACCCTAAAGTATGATAAGTTTAAGTACAAAGTGAGGAGGGACTCAAAAATAACTATTTATTGCCAGCTAGGCATCTTTGCTTCAAAGGCTTCAATTTTATCAAGCTTACCTAAGGTCCAACCAACACTATCTACACCATTTTCTAAACTATACTGCTGAAACTTATTTAAGCTAAAGTTAAAAGCAACTTGCTCACCGTCAGCATTGGTAAAGCTAACTTTATTATTAGGTAAGTCAATATCAAGGGTAAGTTGAGCATTCGGTGCTAGTTGAAATAATTGCTCAATTTCGTCTTCGGTTAATTTAATGGGTAGTAAACCAATATTGATGCAATTGCCGTAGAAAATATCGGCGAAGCTTGGCGCAATAATCGCTTTAAAACCATATTCTTCTAATGCCCATGGCGCGTGTTCACGGCTAGAGCCACAACCAAAGTTTTCGCGAGCTAATAAAATGCTTGCACCTTGGTATGCTGGTTTATTTAAAATAAACTCAGGGTTTGGCTCTTTACCGCTATGATCAAGATAGC
>JAPHTO010000105.1 GCA_026196955.1 Colwellia sp.
ACCAACGGTGTCGAACATGTTGCGAATTGATTCTGCATCACCTAAATCAACTTGAATGTCGCCTCTGCCATAGCTGGCAGTGATAACTTCATGTCTCCCTTTAAGGTTTGCTTCAACTGCTTGTCCAATGGTACCACTAGCGCCTACTAATAAAACTTTCATGTGAATCTCCAACTATTTTCTGTTTAAGTTGTAAGCATTATATTGAATATATAAAATAGAAAAATAACCACAATAAGAAATGACTATTCTCATGAAAAGAAAGATAGACCTATTAAAAGCAATGGCCACCTTCACCATGGTTATTGATAAAGGGAGCTTTAGTGCTGCTTCTAGAGAGCTTAATATAGTTACTTCTGCAGTAAGTCGTCAGGTTTCTGATCTGGAAGAACATTTCTCATGTCAATTACTTTACCGCAGTACCAGAGCAATGAGCCTTACCGCTGAAGGAAAACAATACCTTGAACAGTTTAGAGACATCCTAAACAGCGTTGAGCGATTAGAAAATAAATCAGATGATTTGCACCGAGTATTAACCGGGCATTTAACTATTTCTGCTCCCAGCGGCTCCGCGTCATTAGGGTTTCTAAAATCAACAAGTGACTTTATGAAATTACACCCTAGAGTAAAAATTTCATGGTTATTTGTAAATCGATTTGTCGATATGGTGCAAGAAGGTATCGATCTCTCTATTCGTGTGGGTGAACTGCCTGACTCTAGTTTTATTGCTCGACGATACGGCTCAGCAAAAGTAAATTTTGTTGCTAGCCCTAGCTATATTCAGCAAAACGGTCAACCTCACCATCCCAATGCGCTTAAAACACATCATTGCCTAGTTGATAGCTCCAATCGATATCCACTACGTTGGCAATATCAGGAAAACGGAAAAGAACAACATGCATCAATTGACGCCTTTGCAGAAGCCAACGACGGCGATACCGTAGCAAAATTAGCCGCAGAAGGTTTAGGCATTGCCTATTTGCCAACATTTCTTACTCAAGCATATATAGACAATGGTACCTTGTTGCCAATACTGACTGAATTTGAGTTTGAGCAAATTCCAGTCTCATTGGTTTACCCTGCTAAGCTTATGATAAACCCATTACTTAAATCGTTAGTCGACTTTATTTTAGCCGAGGCAAAAACAACTAATGTACAATAAAAGCCTATTGCGAAACTCCCTATGAAATAATAGTAAAATATTTTTGAGCATGATCAATTAGTTATTTTGCTCAGTAATATATAATCATGTGTACACTTGCACTTTCCTCTATTCAGCGTCGGAGTTATCAATACTATGAGATGGATTTACTCAATTTTACTACCATCTATCCTTGTTTTACTGGCAGCAGGTATTGTCTATAAACACAAAAATAAAGCGACGATCATCAAAGTACCGCCGACAGAGCTAGCTCAGTGGTACAAACCTGATAATAAACGCCAAGTGTGGTTACACAATATGTTTAAGTTAAGGCGAGAAATGCAAGCCGTGCTCTTTTACGCCGAGCAAAAAGACAATGAGCACATAGCTAAGTGGGCGCAACAATTAAATGAGCATTATCTTAAAATAGGCGAAATGATCCCTAGCTGGAATAAAAAACTAGATAAGTCCGCACTATCCAGCATACAAACTAACGTAGCTAACCAAGACTATCCTAACGTTATAGCCGCGGTAAATACCCTACAAAAAAGTTGCGACTCTTGTCATGATGACTATCAGGCTATCACCGCTTTGACCTATCGAGCTCCCGATTTTTCCTCAATAGAGATTACCCCTTCATTGTCTTTTAACTCACACATGCAGGCACTAAGTAAAAATGTAAACCAAATTAAAATAGCCTCAGAAGATGGCATGCCCGATCTTGCCCTATCTTCTTTAACTGAGCTGAATAATGGCATGAACGAACTCGGAGAGACGTGTGTCAACTGCCATAAGAAAGATAGAAAAACCTACCCAAGTGAACAAATGAATAACACCCTGTTAAGCCTAGAGCAAAACTTAAAAACAGGCTCGCTTAAAGCGCAAGGAAGAGATCTTGGCACATTGGCTGTACTCGCTTGTGCTCGCTGTCATGGTACCCACAGACTGGCATTTGGCGCCAAGAGTTTATTATCAAAAGAGCCAAATTTAGCTGAGTTATTAAAGCACTAAGAAGTTACTTTCAATAATATTTTTTATAAAGCAATTTTCTAATAAACTTTTATAGCCTGGATAACGACAGAGTAAATGGAAGACACTTTATATAGGATATATCATGAAAAAAATAATCAATGTTCGATCAGTTGTGATAACTCTTTTGTTTGTTACTATCATCTCCCTACTACATTCTAACAATCAAATATTAAAACAAAACCAAAGGCTAGCCTCCCAAGCGTCTGAATTAAAATCGCAATTAGCCCAAGTTAACACCGCCAACAGTAAAATTGAACAGCGTTTAGCACAAATAGAGAAGCAACTTGAGCTAAAGTTTCAAGCGTTATTAGCGCTTAATGAATCATGACTGACGCTCGAGAATATTTCCACGACAATGCGACTAAAAGTTTTGATACTTTATCTGTTGTTATCTTTAATAGGCTAAATACATAAGTAAGCTATAATTTAATATATTGAGTAGTATATATTGCACGCTGCTTAGCCTGAGTGAAGTGCTAGGGTTTATGCGGTGTTCTTCAACAATTGTAGCCAACTAAATTTTACCTCTCACCAAACACGTTAGGTAGCTAGGAGATATATGCAAAGTCACGGAAAGCTTACTCTAGAGTGGGAGGGTAATGTTTTAGTCGTTACTCCCCAAGGACCTTTTAATGAAGAAGGGGCTATAGAAGGAATTACCACGCTAAAGGAGACTGTTCTTACTACTAAGGTTGAAAAATGGACGAGACTTGAGTTATGGGAAGAGAATACGCTTGGCTCTCCAACAGTCATAGATTATGTTAGAGAATCATACCTGTGGTGTGTCGAACATGGCTGTAGCGCCACGGCAATTGTTGTTAAAAATAACTTCCAACATAGTCTCATCGAAAAATATTTTACCAACAACATCGGCGTATTCCAAAACAAACGTGATGCTATGGATTGGTTAGTAAATAACGATAATGCCTAAAAGCGCTTTGTAACATACCTTTGTAATTTTTAATCATAAATGCTCAGGAAAATACCACTTAATTCTGTGCTACTTAGCAATAAACTCACCTATTTTCTGGTAAGTGAGTTCACATTCTTTTGCAACTAAACTATCCAGTAACATGTAAGCGTGAATCATACCATCAAATGAATGCTGCTCTACTTTCACGCCAAGCTTTGCTAACGCTTGACCGTAGGCTAGACCTTCATCTCTTAACGGATCGCAACCCGCAGTGAATATCAATGTTTCTGGCATGCTTGCATTCATTGGCATAAATAAAGGGGAAACTTCTTTTCTCGGTTCATGGTGTCGAAAATAGTTATCAAAGTACCAATCAACTTTACTGGTTTCTAATAAAAATCCGCTGCCATTTTCTTCAATTGAAGCGCTGCTCATAGTGTAATCAACACTTGGATAAATCAAAATCTGCTTAGCTATTTTCACCCTATTATGGTTAATATTTTGACTGGCTAATGTAGTACAAATAGCACCGCCGGCACTATCGCCAGCAATCATTAATGTGTGGTTATAGGTTAATTCTGTTAGCACCGCTTGGTAATTTTCCAAGGCATACTGGCAATCGTTGATACCTGCTGGATAAGGGTGTTCCGGAGCTAAGCGATAGTCGACAGCAATAACGATACAATGGCTCGCTTTCGCTATTTTTCGACTAATGGCATCATATAATTCAATACTGCCACACATATGACCGCCGCCATGATAATGCAAAACGACAGGTAGCGCTTCATCGGGTGCTGGGCTATAGACTCTAACAGGTATAGTATGTGTCGGCGTTTCAAAAGCCGCTTCCATCACATAAGCTAATTCAGGACCTTGACCAATAAAGACTTCAAGCTTATCTAGGTTACCTCTGACTAAGCTTGGGGTAAAAAGTACCCCACTGGCTTTTGCTTCTTCTGCCGCAATGTTTACTTGTGCAATAAAGTCACTGAGTTTGGGAGAGATTATGCCTCGCATGATGATTCCTTTTTATTGTTGGTACTTTTTGCCTGTAACGCAGTTTCTGGCAGAAAAAAACTACCGATAAAGAAGGTGCTACTGACCACAGTAATGAGCATAAAGGCTGAGCCAAAATCGCCTTGATTGAGATCCACCAATTTACCAAAACTCCATAACACCACGGTGGCAAACAGGTAACTTATCGAGTAGAACAAACTGAAAATAACCGTCACTTTTTGCCCGGTCATTTTCGGTAACTCATGAGGAATAGTCACTAACGCCGTGATAGGGAAGAAGATGAAGAAACCTAGCAGCATAGCGCACAGTGTTTGTAATAACGCTGATTGGCCAAAAGACAAACCTAATACCGTGATAGTAATAATTAACCCCGACCAGCGAATAACAGGAACACGGGCGCTAAATTTTTTGCTAAAAATAATCCCTGCCAAGGTGCCAACAATACCTGAGGCAATCACTAAAGCACTTTGGCTAATCCCAGCTTTTGGATAAAAAGTAAATAAGCAAATATAAAAAGCAAGAATGCCTGAATACGTAAGGGCGTACACCCAGTTAAATTTATCTTTTAAACCATCAATATACGAGTAATGGCTTTGAGCTTGCTCTGTTTGCTGCGCTAAAGAGGGGGTATCGCTACTTTTATTCTTAACCAATAACCAAACAATACTCAGTAGCAAACTTGCCAAGGAAAAAATAATTAAGGTGTTTTGCCAACTACCCGTTAGACTATTAAAATTAGCCATTTGCCATAGAATAATACCCGTACCAACGTTA
>JAPHTO010000166.1 GCA_026196955.1 Colwellia sp.
AACTTAGAAAGGCTTCATACAGCTAACGGTGATCTGGCACCAGTAGAATATGAGCAAAGTTCCTTGAAAAAAGTGTCCTGATTTAGTTGTGCAGAACAAACCCCCTCATATTCGATTGTTTCCCAATCAGTACGCCCTATATCAATTTTTACTATTTTTTTTGGCTTTTCATTCTCCCTAGAAGCTGGCATAAAAATAGGTGAATAGATAAGGCTACTAAATTGAAGTGACTCTCTAATGTTATTGATAAATATTTCGTTTGTTGGATTTGTCATTATTATTATCTCCTTGGTGATAATGACATTAATGCATATAGTTTTTTTATTTCAATAGTAAATCGTAAAAAATTTCAAAAGCACTTTACCACTCCATTCCTAACACTTTAACACTCCACCTATAACACTTTAGCACTCCATAAAAACACTTTCTGAGTCCTGAGAAAGACAAAAGCCCTCCTTTAAATGTGTCTTTACCCATTTAAAAATAGAAGTTTCAAAACCTGTATCTATTTGTTAACACATTCTATAGCTGTTATAAGAAATTCTAAGTAATCCAAATTTACACTGATAATTTTATTAAAAGTGATCTTAAATTAATTTGAGTAAGTATTAATTGAACAGTTATCACAAAATATTTTCTAATAAACAAAATTTAAACTAAAAAATTTAATTTTCAATACTCACTTATTTAAAGGCAATACTAGATTTATAAATTTAATTCAGTTATTTATGATTTTTCATTTACTGGTATGGAATTTCTGCGAAATTTAATTTTTGTTTGTTATAAGTTTAAAGTAAATACAGCATTCAAGTGTATTTTAACTTAACCTTTATAACTGAATGTCTGTGGCGGTGATTAACTCAATATTTCCAATGACGTTATGTGTCATAGGTTTATCAATTTTTTGAGCAACTAAGTTTTGTGGAATATGAGGCTCTAACAAAGGTTGAAAGTATTCAATCTGATTAAAGGTATTATCTAACCAACTATCAATCAAATTTTCATCTTGTGGCAATATTAGTGGCATTGCTTTGCTATGGATATGCATTAATTTTTTATGAGGTGGTAAGGTAATAACTGAACATGATGTTTTTACTTCACCAGTAACGTTATGCACCCAATCACGACATAAACCACCTAACAACAATCCCCCACTTTCAGCTTCTATATCATAATAATGAACAGGCTTTTTATTTTTAAATTCAGTTTCACCAAAACCTTTAACGGTAATAATACAACGAGAGTCACGGTAAGCTTGAAAACCAGCACTACGAGGTGTTTTTAATTTATCGTACCTCGTATTGAATGATGTATATTTTGACGGTTTAAAGGCTGTTTCTGTTTGTTCTAGTAGTAACCACCACATTGCATTTTGTACAATTCTCTGGTGTTCTATATTTCGTACAATAGAAACAGTATCAGCAGCTTTTACAAAACGTTTATCAATAGGCGCATCTAAAACTTTATTGATTTTTAAGCTTGTATAAAGTTTTTTAACACCACTATCAAAAGTTGCATTGAATCTACCACACATCATTTATCTCTTAATTATCATGTATAAATTAACATCTAATTTTAGGTATATGTTTCCAGTTGCTCGTGTACTGTGGACTCAGGAAGTGACGTTTCATATTCCATTTTTCACTTTGCCCTGCACTTCCTATTGTTACTGTACCTTGCCCGTATCGGTGATTAATGTTATCGAAACAGGCCATTAATTCAGGGTTACTATTGTCAGGTATAAATAAATCCCGTTGTTTAAATTTCTGGCTTGCTAGTTCAATAGCCCCAACACCACATCGATAGAATAATACACCTTTCACATATATTTCAGGTAAAACTAATGAAACAGCTTCTGCAATTTGGCTTGTATTATCCGTAGGTACTGGAAATGCATACACCATAGCTTGTTTATAATAATATTCATCATGGGGAGAGTTTGAGGCAAAGACGATAAGTTTTTTAACCAGTGATGATTGCTTTCGTAGCTTACGTGCCACTATTTCAACATGATTGGCTAAAGCAGCTTTCAGTGTATTAATATTATCAATACGCTGACCAAAACTACGCGTTGAAAATATCTCTTTTTTTACTTCTTTTACATCATCCCACGACAAGCAACTTATACCATTTAGTTCATTAACAGTACGTTCTGTTACGACACTAAATTGTTTTCTAATATTTTTAGGGTTTTGGTTAGCAAGCTCAAAAGCGGTGTGTATGTTTTGATTAGCTAATTGTTTCGAAATACGTGAGCCAACCCCCCATACATCGGAAGTTTTCATCCTTTTTAATATAGCAGCAGCACTTTCATTAGTTTCAATAATAGCAACACCATCAAAACCTGTTAATTTTTTCGATGCATGGTTAGCTGCTTTAGCTAAAGTACTTGTTGTGCCAAAACCAACACCAACAGGTAAACGAGTTTCCTTCCATATTGCTTTACGAATTTGATGCCCATACTCATACCAGTCTTTTATCACACCATTAAAATTATTAAAATATAAAAATGATTCATCAATAGAATAAACATGTTGATTATCACAGTATCGACCAATCACATTCATCATACGTTCAGATAAATCAGCATAAAGTTCATAATTGGAAGAACGGATCACAACGCCATGTTTTTGCAGTAAATGTTTTATTTTAAAATAAGGAGTAAATTTAGGAATACCAAGTTGTTTGGCAATAGGACATGCTGCACATATGCATCCGTCATTATTCGTTAGTACTACAACAGGTTTATTTCGGATACTTGGATCAAAAACTTTTTCAGCAGACGCATAAAATGACGTAGCATCAACTAAGCCATACATTGCAGTAACTCAGGGGCTTTATGGTGTAATCGAATTGAACGTGTTACTACTCCCTCTAGCTGAAAATCATCACTAGAAGTAATCGTAACAGGTAGATGTTTTTTAGATGCCGATAACAAACGTGCTTGTGGTTTATCAATCAACTTACAAACAAAACAACCGTTATAATTAGCCACAATAACATCACCATTCCTAGCAGTTATTGACCTATCGACAATCAGTAGATCGCCATCAAAGATCCCTACCCCTATCATTGATTCTCCTGAGGCTTGACCAATAAAGGTAGCATTTGGGTGACGGACTAATAATTGATCTAACGATAAACCAAGTTCTTTGTATTCTGCTGCTGGAGATTCAAAACCAGAAATTCCAGCTTCAATATAAATTGGAATAACTTTCATAAAAACACCAATAAAACTGTATATAAAAACAGTATAATTCAAATTAGTAAATTTAAAAGTTATAAATAAAGTTTATTCTTATAAACTTAAATTAAAGATATTTATTATTACATTTTATATTTTTCTTTTTTTAATATTATTTCTCTTAGGATCAATATATTGCGATTCCTCTTTTAAATAAATATCTAATTCAATGTCAGTTATTTCTTTTTTATTATTTCTATCGCTAATAATAAAATCAGAAATTGAATGATCACCGTATTTATTAGGTAATGATGAACTACCTGATAGCTTTTTTACTAATTGGTCAGGTGACGTATATATATAATTAATCAATGATTCAATAGACATAATAAAGTGATATTGCTGTTTTTCTTGATTCATTAATACAACACTATTCTCATAAATATAGAAAAAAGCTTCTTTGTCTTTACAGTTAATTGTTTCCATTTTTTTCTTGCCAAAAATAAAGTGAAATAGAGAAAACTTAGTAAAAACACTTAATACAAAGAAAAGCATAAACTCTTTCATTGTTAAGAATGGTTTTGACGGTTTAGCCTCAATAACTAAAACCCGATTACCACGAACAGAAAATACTTCAACATCGTCAATCTTTGACTTAATTAAAGCTAAAAGACCATTTACTCCGATCTCTTGATAGTTCATCGTTCTTAAAAAAGGAAACTCTTCTAATAATGACTCTATTTGATCTATCATCCATTGTTTAGAGTAACCAAACGATGAAATATGGGGATATTCCTCATAAAGTAGTTCTCTTAGTTTTTCTTCTTTTAATTGGCTGAAAGACATCTCACACATAATTACTCCTTAATTTTTAGATATTTTTTCTGCAATCCTATGTTTTGTATATATTTTACATACACAACAATTTAATTGGTTAGATATAATAATAAATACCACTCAGATAATTTTTTACAATACTAAGCAGTAAAATATTAGATTAATTATTTTTGGGAGAGTTGTTTTTTGACTTTTTACGTCTTCTTCTTTTTCTAGGATGAATATTGTTTGTAACTTTATTCGTAATTTTTAAAGCATCAGGCAATGTATTCCCTTTTTCAATGGTTTTTGCAGTTTCTAATATAATAGTAACTTCATCAATTTTATTACTTTTAAGTTCATTTATATCAGTAGCTGTTTTTTCAGCATATTCTTTAATTTTAAGTGTTTCTTTATTAAATACAGCTCGTAACCAATGATTAAAATTTTTTTGTAATCGGGTAAAAATAAATTTAACCGTTGAAGAAAATCTATAGTTTTTTGGTTGTTCAAATACAGTTTTTTTATCAGTAAAATTTTTATCACTACCATCAAAGACAGAGTTTTTAGGTGTGTAGTTCATATGGTCTTCATTAACTAGTTTTTTCATAGCATAGTTAAAGCTTTGTTTAATATTATAAGTTGCCCCTAATTGCGTAATTGGCTTAATAACATCATTATTAATAATATTACTAACAATTATGTGGAGATGATTTTTGTTATCAGGATTAGCAGATTCATCATGCAACACAACATGACAATGTTTGGCAAAATCAGACATTGAGATATTATTTAAAATTGGTTGTTTCTTATGAGGCCTTTTTAGATTAGAAATTAAATTTTTTTTATTATTAATTTCTATCTTTTTATTAACATGTTGCCAGAGTTGGTTTAAAACATGATCGGATAGTTTTTTCCATTGCTCATCAGATAGCTGCGTAATATCTCTTGGAATAGATAATATGAATGAAGTTGCTTCATTCTTAACCCTATAAGCCCCTTTTACTTTATTCTCTTTCCTAAATTCAGCACGTTTATCATTAGCGTTAATTATCGTTTTTGCACAATCTCTCAGCACAACAATCCTTGTTGATTTATGTGATTTTGCATTGGGGTTTGATAAATAACTTATATGCCCAAAGCTTGTTTTTATTGCTTTTGTCTTAACCAGCCAATTTTTTAACATACTTTAAATTTAACATTAAAGATTAAATTTAAAAGCTAAAAATCATAGCGTTACAACTTAAGCTAATAGCTATTGAATTATTTGCGAATAACATACTTTATAAGCAAGATAGGGGGTGTACGATTCGTTCCTCACATGTAATCCCCTACTTGCTGAAGGGATAAATCCCCTCAGACTCCCAAAATTGTTCCAATTTTCAAGAGCAGAGATTCAACTGATTTTTCAAATCTATAGTCGAGTAAGAGTATATACGAGAAAGAAAGAAGTGCTCCTTTGGGAGAAGCACTAGATATGAATTAATTAGATATAAATAACGATTAAGAAACAATACTAATAATCAATTCTTTCAATAACATCTTTCATTGCCTCAAGCTTTGTTGAAACTTCTGAGCCATAAGTACCAAAAGTAATATCATCATCATCCATATGACCGACAATTTGCTTAACTATATACCCACTTAGCCCTTTGACTTTACAACAAGAAATAAAAGTTGTTCTAAGAGCATGAAAATCGACCATATAGCCATTTTCAGATTCGACTGCTTTATCTATACCAATTTGTTTTAAACATGATCTATTATACCAGCGAGATACTTTTTCACCCCACCCATACTTATTAGGTTTATCTTTACCAATTCTAGATTGATGGAATACTATTTTTAATTTTTCTTTTTTTCTATTCTCAACCAAATCAAGTAAACCAAATGCTATCAACTTTGAGTGAATGGGAATTTTTCGATTAGAAGAGCCTGTTTTTAAATCTTTATCAAATAATGAAATATAATGAATACCATCTTCAACACAAAAATCATTAACCGTTAAATAGGATATTTCGTTTAGTCTCATACCCGTGTATAAAGCAATTTTAGGGAACCAGAAAGCATCTTCTCTAAATGCTGCTGCTTCACGTTTATCCGATGGTTTATAATTAACAACAGCTAAAATTTCATCTGGTGAGTAAGGTCTTCTTTTATCTGAATTAGCAGAAGTTTCTTTAAGTTTCAGTCGGGTAAATATTTTCGACTTTACTTCTAAACCCTCGTCATCACACCAAGCTAAAAAAGCATCAAAGTTTTTCAAATATCTGTTTATTGTTTTAACAGCAATTGTTTCCTTATCCCGACCTTTTTCACTATTTGCTGCTTTGTTTTTAACAGCATCTTTAATTTTAACTGCTTCTTTTTTATCAAGCTTTCTTAAATCATAATTTTCACCTAACAGCTCATAAAAAAAGTTAAAAGATGTCTGGTATTGATTAACAGTATCTGGCAAAACCTCTTTTTTCTTATCATCAAGGAACTTTTTAAAGGTCGGTTTTAATTTTATGGCATTACTTTGACGAGCAGCTTGTCGATCTGATTTTTTCAATTTTTCAATCATCGATAAGGTATCAGAGTATGTAGAAAAAACATCGTCATAGTGCTTCCACATAGTAAGTGGCATATCCTCGTTATCTATCTCCTCTTCTGCAAAATTATCATACGAATTAGAAAACTTTTTTAATTGAGAAACGAGCTGACGTTTAAATTGAAACTCAAGCCAAGCATGTCGAGCAAAAAAACGATTGATCGCTGCTTTATCTAAAGGTAGATCTGTAGTCATCCCTTCCATTTCAAAGTAATCAATACCATGCCCATCCCTTTTAAAAGCATCTTCAGCATCACTATTAAGGTTTAACGAAAGAGAGCGTATATCTTGATCATTATAATCAGTAAACTCTGGTGACTTTAAAAAGGCATTATAATCGTGTAGGTATGCCATTAAATAATGTTGATGAGCGAGCTGTTCAAATGATGATGCAGAGTCTCCTGTATCTAACGTAGACTTAAGGTGCTCCTCATATCGTTTAGCATCTGAGTCTTTTACATCATCAAACTTATTTATATCAAATTTAATTTGTTTTTCAGTTGAGATTGCGTATTTCGCCATCGAAAGGTAGATACTAAACCGTTCCTTTAAATACGCCCTAAAATCCCAATTTTTAGGGGTATACCCTGAATTCTTTGAAAAGATAGAGTTATGAAAATCTTCTAGGCTCTGCAATTCATCAGAGGTAAAGTCCATTCTTACATTATTTTCCATTGAAATATTGTCTTTAAATTCATTATTAATTATACGATTACAGTCTTTTTTTATTCTAGCACTAACATAAAGAGCAAACCATCTTGCATGGGCTAAATTTGCCGTTTGTAAGCTAGCAACAAAAGTGAAAGACTTAATGCCTAATGACTTTATGATTTGACGTGAAATTCTAAAACGAAAAAAGAAGTTTTTACTTTGAGGGTACTGATAAAGATAACTAGGAAGTGGCGGCATAACTTGTCCTTTTTGTGACAGAGTTATGTGACAGAGGTTTTTACCGCATTCTCAAAAGCAAAAAACCCTGATAAATCAGGGTTTTGCGAATATGGCGGTGAGCGAGAGATTCGAACTCTCGTTAGGGGTAAACCTAAACACACTTTCCAGGCGTGCGCCTTCAGCCACTCAGCCAGCTCACCAATATCTTTAATTTTAAAGCTGCGCTATGGTAGAGAAAAAGCACATAACACGCAAGTCTAAATGAATAATAAGTTAATAAAACCAAGCTATTGCTTATAATAACAGCGACAAACTTTGCTTACGCATTACCTTTAACTTTTAATTTGTTCTCAGCAGCAAAATCCAGCATTCTATGCAGTGGGATCAACGCCTTTTCAGCAAGCTTTTCATCAACAAAGATTTCTTTCCCTGCTGGGTTCTCTAACGCATCGGCAATAGATTTAAGGCCATTCATAGCCATCCACGGGCAATTAGCACAACTTCGACAAGTTGCGCCATTACCACCTGTCGGTGCAGCTACAAAAGTTTTTTCTGGGTTAGCTTGTTCCATTTTGTAAAAAATACCTTGATCCGTCGCCACAATAAAGTGTTGATTCGGCATTTCTTCACTCGCTTTGATTAATTGACTTGTTGAGCCAACCGCATCAGCCATTTCGACAACATTGGCAGGAGATTCAGGGTGAACCAATACGGCAGCTTCTGGGTATTGAATTTTTAAATCATGCAAAGCCTTTGCTTTGAACTCATCATGAACAATACAAGCGCCCTGCCACATTAACATTTCTGCGCCAGTTTCTTTTTCGATATATGAGCCAAGGTGGCGATCAGGCCCCCATAAAATAGGCTTGCCTTCACTCTCAAGCATTTCTACAATTTCTAACGCGATACTTGAAGTAACAACCCAGTCTGCCCGTGCTTTCACCGCTGCAGAGGTATTCGCATAAACAACGACAGTATGATCTGGATGTTGATCACAAAACGTTGAGAATTCATCAACAGGGCAACCTAAATCAAGTGAACACGTAGCTTCAAGCTCTGGCATCAACACTGTTTTTTCTGGGGTTAAAATTTTGGCTGTTTCCCCCATAAATTTAACGCCAGCAACAATAAGCGTATCAGCTGAATGCTGATTGCCAAAGCGCGCCATTTCTAATGAGTCCGCAACACAGCCACCTGTTTCTTCAGCAAGTGCCTGAATTTCTGGATCTGTATAATAATGAGCGACTAGCACAGCATTCTTTTCAATTAACAGTGCTTTTATTTTCGCGATATATTGTGCTTTTTCATCAACACTTAGCGGTGTTGGTTTAGCTGGAAATTGGAAATCAAAATCAACAGCTGCATTAGATTGACTCATGAGTTATCTCTGTTTATTTCTCGACGACAGTATACCGTCAAACGCGGTGATTATAAGGGAATAGAGAAGAAATGTGTAGTATAGAGTTTAGAGACAAATAATTTAAGATATAGGTTATTTATCTCTAAAAGCGCTTAATGTTCAAAACTTGAGTATTAGCTAACGAGCAATCAAATATAGTAGTACTGTAGATATAATAGGGCTAAATCGTGAAAGCAGATTTAATTTAAAATACTCTATTGGATACTTGCAAAGAAAAAAGTAAGTGGTCGGCCGTGAAGGATTTGAACCTTCGACAAATTGGTTAAAAGCCAACTGCTCTACCAACTGAGCTAACGGCCGACATTGCGAAGAGGTTGGTGCCTCAACGCGCCGCATATGATACTGATATAAAAATTTAGTGCAACAACAAATTTCGATTTTTTAACGATTATTTGTTGTTTGCTTAAAAACACAGCAAAGCGCCACATTTGTCGCCAGCTATAACAAGCTTTATTGCATTAAACTTTCTAAGCGTGGTTTTGCTAGTTGTGCAGATGTGGACTCTGGGTATTCACTCAATAACTGGCGATATAAATTGATCGCTTTAGCCGTCTGGCTTTGTTGCTGAGCAACCATGGCTAATTTTAATAAAGCATCAGGTCTTTTACTAGAATCTTTAAACTGTTCAACGACAAAGGTAAACTCTTGCTCAGCTTGCGCTAATTCGCCTTTATTAAATAACAGCTGCCCTAACCAATAATGAGCATTAGGTGCATAAGTTGATTGTGGGTAGGCTTGATTAAAGCTATGAAAAGCAGGAATAGCTTCTTCATAACGTTTATCTTTAAGCACAAGATTCAACGCCTTATCATAGGCTTCATTTTCAGTTAAATCATCACTATAGCTTTGTGAGATAGGACTAGTCTCAACGGCAATCGTGCTAGGAACTTGGGCTGAAGGCTTTAATGCTTCACTCACTCTTCTGTCGAGCTCTTGATAAAGCTCACGCTGACGTTCAAGTACCTGAGATAATTGATGTGTATGCAATTCAGTTACCCCGCGCAATTCATTGACTTGATTTTGCATATCATCAAGTTGGCGTTGAATATTGACTTGCGCTCGATTTCGCGAGTCTAATTTGCGTTCAACACTTGCTAATTGTTCAGAGAGAGAGCCAGTAGCTTGAGCTTGTGACGTTTGACTAGAAGAGCTAACGTCTATAACTGGGGCTTGTGCTGCGAGCGCAACAGGTGCGCTGGCAGATAACAAAACACCAAATATAGCCGTTCTCTTTGGAAAGGCTAGTTTCATTTATTGACCTATCTATTACTAAGAGGTTTACTTAGCATTCAGCTACTTACCAATACAAATTATTAGCAAGTAGCCTTTAGTAAACCACTATTAATATACAATTACGGCGCGACGATTTTTAGCGAACGCATCTTCAGAGCGATCTTTAATCATTGGTTTTTCTTCACCATAACTAACAACTGACAATTGATCAGCTGTAACACCCATATTCTCTAAATAAGTAACCACAGCTTTAGCACGGCGCTCGCCTAAAGCAATGTTATATTCAGGCGTACCACGCTCATCGGCATGTCCTTCAATTAATACTTTAACATCAGCATTAGCTGTTAAATACTTAGCATGCGCATCTAAAACACTAGCATATTCATCACTAACCGTTGATACATCGAAATCGAAATAAACGATATGCTCAGAGCGTAATTTAGCAAGCTCTTGACGTTTTTGTTCTTCAATTTCAGCTGCACGTTTTGCTGCTGTAACTCTTACAGCTTCTTCAGCTGCTGCTTTTTCTTGAGCAATAATTTCAGCATTAGTCTCTACTGTATTTTCTTCGTTACCTGTTTCATTAGAGCTACAAGCTGCTAATGCTAGTAAAGGTAAAGCTATGGCAGCATTCTTAAGTGTTTTGTTTAAGCGCATGTTATTTTTCCTTTTTTGCAAAAATAGTAAGTTTAAAATTAGTTTAATTTATTGCTGTTATAAGACTGGTAAGCTACTTATAAAAGCTATTATTTTTTTAGCTATAAAAATGGCGACCAAGCGGGTGATTTCACTTGCCCATCCAATGCGGGTAAACGTGCTTTAAAGCGCCCGTCTACCGACACTAAGCCCAACACTTGTCTTTTATTATGCAAGGTTGAATATATTATCATTCCACCATTTGGTGATACGCTAGGCGACTCATCTAAGCGAGTTTTGGTTAACACCTGAAATAAACCAGAGTCGAGCTCTTGCTTAGCAAGACGATATTGGCCACGTGTTCTATTTACCATAATTAGCTGTTTACCGTCTGGGGTTATTGAACCGCCAAGGTTCATTTCACCATCAAAAGTTAACCGCCTAACTTTACCATCGACTAAATTTACGCGATATAGCTGCGGTTTACCACCCCGTTCTGAACTAAATACTAAAGAATTACCTTCTGGTGACCAACTTGGCTCTGTATCTATCGCTCTGTTTCGAGTTATTCGACGTAATTTTTTGGTTGCCAACGTCATTACGTATAAATCTGGGTTACCATCTTTTGACAGTACCATGGCTATTTTCTTGCCATCTGGTGAAAATCTTGGTGCACTATTAATACCATTAAAAGAGCTGATCAATTGTCGCTGACCAGTATAAATATTCATGGTATGAATTTGTGCCTGACGATTTTCAAATGAAACATACGCCAATTGCTCGCCATCAGGATGCCATGATGGTGACATTAAAGGCTCATTAGAACTTAACAATACTTGCTCGTTAAAGCCATCATAATCAGCAAAAGCAAGTTGATATGGATACTTTCCTTGATCACGAACAATAACATAAGCTATTTGGGTTAAGAATGCCCCTTTACTACCTGTTAGTGACTCGTAGACTGCATTACTGATCGTATGCGCGTAGCGGCGAAATTGCTCACTGCCAATTTGTGCGCTGCTTTGGCTTAAAATATGATCACGTGTTTGTACTAGCTCGCCATTACTTAGCATAGAAGTTTGACCACCCGTAATTTGACCACGAATGACATCAACCAATTGGTAACTTACCTGATACTTATCTATGGCTGTTTCTTGAATATTACCGATGACGAGTGCTTCAACCCCAATGCTCGCCCAAGCGCTGTAATCGATGTTAGCTGGTGATGAGGGTAATTGCGGAAATTTACTGGCTTTCACAGGACTAAACTTACCGCTGCGTAACAAATCGTCACTGATCACTTTTGATACTTGCTCTGGAAGCTCACCCGTTCCTTGCCACTGAAAAGGCAAAACGGCTATGGGTCGAGCACTATCGATACCACCAGTGATAACTATTTCTAGTGTCGCCATTGCTGATGTAGAGAGTAAGGTTACAAATAATCCAAGGAGTAATTTAATTTTCATTGTTCACTTATTTTCTTATTAATGTTTTATTTAAAATTTTATTTTATTAAAACTCAGGCACTACGATAACGTCAATATTACGCATTTCTTTAAATACCTCAG
The DNA here is from genome assembly GCA_026196955.1 of Colwellia sp. Taxonomy (GTDB): domain Bacteria; phylum Pseudomonadota; class Gammaproteobacteria; order Enterobacterales; family Alteromonadaceae; genus Colwellia. Next base: position 12,342 of record JAPHTO010000166.1, read on the forward strand.
GATCTTTAGAGACAGGTAAAGTACCCGCTTTATAAACCGCTCTCTTAGCCGCTTCACATACTACATCATCGCCAGCCACTACTCGAACTTGAGTAACGAAACCTGATGGTGCAAGACTAATCATCAATTTACAAGACTTTCCTTCCATTGTGCTACGATCATTAATCATATTTTGATCAATGACATTGGTAATTAACGCAGCAAAACGTTGTATTTCTGACATCATTTGCTGTTTACGCGCTTTATTTCGAGTCGCCATTTCAGCGGCCATTTGCTCTGCGAGCATTTTTTCTTGTGCCGCTTTCTCTGCAGCGGCTTTTTCTTTGCGTTTACGCTCAGCTATTTGCTGTTTACGAAGTTCATCTGCTTTTTTCGCTGCGGCTTCTGCTTTTAATCGTTTTGTACGAGCTTGTGCTGCTGCATCTTCTGCTTTTTGTTTTTCTTGTTCTTTTTGTTTTCTGATTTGCTCTGCTTTTGCAGCTTTTGCCGCTGAATCTTTTGCCGCTTTATCAGCCAGCTTTTTCTCTTGTTCTTTTTTCTTACGCTGCTGCTCTAATTTTTTAATGCGAGCTTCTTCCTTAGCGCGACGCTTTTTCGCTTCATTGGCACGTTTTTCTATGTCATTTAAACGTCTTTTCTCTGCCGCTTTATCATCAGCTTTTTGTTTCTTAATTTTGTTAATCGCTTTTTGTAACTTATCAGCATCAACAACGGTTGCTTCAATCGGCTTAGCCTGCTCAGCTACAGATGGACTTTTCTTTAGTTTTGTTTGGGTACTAAAATCGCCCATAAACAACACCGCAATCAAGGCCGCATGTAAAACAATACTTAGCCAAATAGCTTTAATGAGTGTGGCGCGATCATACTTCTCAATCACTTTAATTCTCCACAGAGTCCGTCATTAAACCAACCGAAGGCACACCAGCGACCGTTTGTAATAGTACCATTAACTGGATCACCGCATCATATGAAACAGCACCATCACCATTAACGACAACAGGTGTATCAGGATTTACCGCTAAATGTGCTTTTACTAACGTGGCAACTTCTTCAGCTGATAGTGGCTCTTTGTCATTAGCACCTAAGGTAATATAATACAGACCTTGTGCATCAACAGAGGCTACCAGTGGCGGTTTAGTATCTTTATCTAATGGCTCAGCTTCAGCTTGAGGCAAGTCAACTTTAACCCCTTGAGTAATTAGCGGCGCAGTTACCATAAAGATAATCAGTAGCACCAACATAACATCAATGTAAGGAACCACATTGATCTCAGCAACTTTACGGCGTCTAACTCTCTGATACATAGTTATAGCCTCTTATTACGCTTGTGGTTCAATAACTGATTGGCGTTGTAAAATACTTGAGAACTCTTCCATAAAGTTTCCGTAGCTATTCTCAAGCTTTTCAACTTTATGACTAAAACGGTTAAATGCCATAACCGCAGGGATCGCTGCAAATAATCCCATCGCCGTTGCAATTAATGCTTCAGCAATACCTGGTGCCACCATAGATAAAGTGGCTTGTTGAACAGAGCCAAGTCCAATAAAAGAATTCATAATGCCCCAAACAGTGCCAAACAAACCAATATATGGACTAATTGAGCCAACGGTTGCCATAAAAGGCAAGTGTGTTTCTAAACTGTCTACTTCACGTGATAATGCTACACGCATAGCACGGTGAGTACCATCAACAATAGTATGGGGATCATTTATCTTACTTTTACGCAAGCGTGCAAATTCTTTAAACCCTGCAACAAATAAACTTTCAATGCCTTGTATCTGATTCTTAACTGAAATTTCATTATACAATTTACTTAAATCAGCACCGCTCCAAAATTTGTCTTCAAATTCTTTTAGCTGCATTTTGGCAAGGTTTAATGCTTGTCTGCGTTGAAAAATCATTGCCCAACAGGCAATAGAGAAACCAAGCAAAGTTAACATAACAAATTTAACCAATAAGCTGGCTTCTAATACAAGTTCAAAAATTGAAAATTCAGCAGACACGTTTAAACGCTCCTAATATAGATTCTGGGATAGCCACAGGCTTGGTACTTTGAAAATTGACACAAGCAACACGTACAACGGCCGTACATATGACTTGTTGCGCTTGGTTAGTTATTTGTTGATGAAACACTAAACTAGCACGTTTGAGTGTAGTTATAGTGGTGTTTACCTCAAGTAGGTCATCTAACTTTGCCGAAGCAATATTGTCCATTTCAACCTTTCTGACCACAAAACCAATACTTTGTTCTAAAAACTTTGTTTGATTAATGCCAAGTGCTCGTAACCATTCCGTTCGTGCACGCTCAAAAAATTTCAAATAATTAGCATAATAAACAATACCACCTGCATCGGTGTCTTCATAATATACTCTGATAGGAAATGTTGAACAGGTGTTAGGCATTTACAGCAGTGTTTTAAAGGGTAACTTAAAGATGAATCTATAATAATAGATAACCTAACGTACAAACAAGACGTTAATTACACTTTACTACAAAAAAAATTAATTCTCAGTGAACCAAATACTATAAAAACCAGAATAACTAATCTTAGTCAGTTTATTTAACGATAGAATATATATTCAAATAAGTGGTAAGTTAATCTATTAATAGCGAGTTACACTGCATAATTACTCACAAAAAAACCTTTCAAAAAACACCCCATAATTCGCATTAGTTTTTCTAATCCGAAAGGATATTTTTTTTAGTTTGTTAGACAAAGATAATCTGAGTAAACTGGCCTTGTTTTCTGGTTTAGCCCTTAAAGCTAGCGCAATGATGAATTTACTCTTCCCCATAGAGACATCATTAGCCGGAGAGCATTTGATTAGATACCCTTGTTATCTTTTCTCTCTGACATGTTTCTTGGAGTTTTCTCTTTGAAAAGACTTCCTTCTACAACTTGATATTTAAGTTGGCCTGCAAAGATTTTGTGGGCTTTTTTTTTGCTTTTTTTATACGAATGATTATAACGCTATAACTGACCTAACACTTCTGCAGGTTCAATTTTAGTTGCACGCCAAGCGGGATAAATAGTGGCAATTAAAGACATAACAAGCGCTGTGATTAAGGTAATGTAAACGTCAAACATATGTAGCTCTGTCGGAATATGGTCGATAAAATAAACATCCCCAGATAACAATTGCATAGCAAACAATTGTTCAAAAAAGATTGTTATTTCAGCAAGGTATGTGGCGATATAGATACCAAGCCCACCACCTATTAAACAACCTAAAACGCCATTAACTAAACCTTGGTAAATAAAGGTCAGCATAATAACACTGGCAGGTGCACCCATGGTTTTCAAAATAGCTATATCCCCTTGTTTCTCATTGACAGCCATAATCAAGGTAGAAACTATATTAAAGCTTGCAACGGCAATCACTAACACCAAGACAATAAACATGACCATGCGCACAAGTTGAATATCGTTGAACAAATGCCCTTGGCTGCGTGTCCAGTCCATAATATAAACATAATGGTTAAAGTTGTAGGCTATCTGTCTTGCTATGTTTGGTGCATCGAATACATTATCAACTTTTAAGCGGATCCCTTGTGCTTCGCCTGCTTGATACCCTTTGATTTCTGATGCTTGCCGCAAAGAAATATAGGCAAGCGTATCATCAATAGTGCCACCAAATTTAAAGATGCCCACTATTTTCATGTGGCGACGAATTGGCGCGGCAAAAAGCTGCTGACTACTATTACCGGCAGCAACTTCTGAGCTAGACGGTAATAATAGTTGTACAGTATCACCCAACGTCACCGAAAGCTTTTTAGCAATACCAGCACCGATAATAATGCCTTGTGTTTCTTGCGCAACATCCTTGCTTGCTAATGCTTGCCAACTACCCTCGATTATATACTGGTTAATATCAGAAACGAGTATTTCTAAATTAGGCTCAACACCCCTAATTTCAAGCGCTTTTAAGCTTGTTTTATGTTGCATCATTCCTGTTAAAGAAATGACTGGCGCGGCGGCAACAACTTGTTTGCTGGCCTGTACTTGCTTAACATTGGCTGGCCAATTAGCGATAGGCTTATTGACAGACATTAATTCTGCATGCGGCACAATAGAGAGTAACCTTTGTGCTAACTCACGCTCAAAACCATTCATGGTACTTAATGCCACAATGAGTACTAAGGTGCCTAGCGCTATACCAATAGTCGAGGAAGCTGAAATAAAACGTGAGAAACCATGGCCATGACGACTTCTAACATAACGTATCGCCAGAAAAACACTTAAGGGCTTAAACATGTGACGCCTGATCTTCTTCATTATGGGTATTAGGTACGTAGCCTTGAGCAGGAGTAAAAGGTGTCAGCTTGCCATGATCAAGTTTCAATTGCCTGTCCATACGCATAGCAAGTGCAATATCATGCGTTACCACCACAAAACTAGTTTGCACATTTTTATTGAGTTGCCTGATAAGTTGATAGATCTGCTCTGCGGTATCGCTATCTAAATTTCCTGTCGGCTCATCGGCTAAAATTAATGCCGGCTTAGTAACTAATGCCCTTGCAATGGCTGTTCGTTGTCGCTCACCACCCGATAATTCACTTGGTCTATGATGACTACGATGGGCCAAGCCTACTTGAGCGAGTACCTCATTAGCGGCTTTCATAGCTTGTTTAGGGCTATCACCACGGATCATCAAAGGCATAGCCACATTTTCAAGTGCCGTAAACTCCATCATCAAATGGTGAAATTGATAAATAAAACCAATATGCTGATTGCGAAAAACAGCCCTTTGCTTATCTGATAGCGTTAAAATATTAGTACCATTTATGAATACCTCGCCAGAGCTTGGTAAATCTAATGCGCCAGCAAGATGTAAAAATGTACTTTTACCACAACCTGAGCTGCCAACAATCGCTAGCAATTCACCTTTTTCGACACTTAGTTCTAGATTATCGAGTACCGGAGTTTTTATTTCACCTTGAAAATAAGATTTAGATAATTGACTACAGTGTAAAACCTTACTCATTACGTAATACCTCAGCCGGTTGAGTATTTGATGCTTGAAAAGCAGGATATAGTGTTGCCAAGAAACTCATGACTAACGCTGAGATGGCAATAACAATGACATTAATAACTTCTAATTGCATGGGGAGTTGTTGCATAGCGTAACCAGCACCGAAAATATTAACACCGAAAATAGCTAGGATACTATTTAAATATTGCGTTAACAAAATTCCTAAGAGACTGCCTAAACTCACTCCCCATAAACCATTAATCATTCCTTGGGTGATAAATATTTTCACAACCCCCACCTTTGATAAACCCAAGGTTTGTAAAATACCAATTTCGCCTTGTTTTTCTACAACAACCATCACAAGTGCTGACACTATATTAAATGCCGCAACAGCAACAATTAAACTTAGCATCAACCACATCATTTTTTTCTCCATATTTACTGCAGAGAAAAGGGCGCCTTGACTATCATTCCAAGTAGTAAAAGATAAAGACTGAACCACCTCATTTTTTGCGGTTAACTTATTCGTTTTAGTCAGCTCTTCAACCACTTCATTAGCATTAAAGGCATCATCAAGGTACAAGCGTAACTGACCAATCCCTTCACCTTTACGCCTTAATAATTTAGCACCATATTTGCTGTGCACATACACCATAGCATCATCAACTTGCGAGCCGACATCAAAAATGCCTACAATTGAAAAGTTGCGCTGCACGGGGATGCGCCCCATGGGCGTGAAAATAGTCTTGGTCGGTAAGACAATACGGACAGTATCATTTAACGATACTTGTAATTTATTGGCTAACGATCTTCCTATTACAATAGAATAAGCCTGCTCTGATAGGCTATCTAAAGAGCCCGCAATCATATGCTCATTGATAATATTACGCTGTTCAAATTCAGGCATAATGCCTTGCAGCATGACTCCTTGCAGGCTTTGAGGCGACTGAACAAGCGCTTCACTACTTAAAAAAGGGGTTACTTGCTTAATATGCTTTTGCGTCAAAAGCTGCTCTCTAACTTGACGCCATTGAGGGAGCATATTCTTCGTTGCTACATCATTATTTGAGACAATGACATGAGGAACAATGCCTAAAATTCGCTTTTTCAACTCTCCTTCAAAGCCATTCATAACAGAAACAACTGTGATCAAAGAGGCAACACCGAGCAAGATGCCAACCGTTGAAAAAAAGGTGATGAATGAGATAAAGCCTGCTCGGTTTTTACTACGACTATAACGTAAACCAATAAATAAACTAATGGGTTGAAACATTTGATATTGCTATTAAAAAATTTCCTAGGATTATTGGTTAATAGCTTAACACAGCCGATACTATTTAACGCTATAGTTAACAACAAAAATAAATTAGTGTTTTGATTTCAAAATTTCTGCTATAAGTTTGTCATACCATGCTTTTTATTTTAAACAAAACAATCCAAAGGCTAAAATGAATCAAGATATAGAAACCACTGAGCAAAAGCTTGCTAAATACCATGAGTTTTTTTCCATAACCCATGAGTTCAGTATCAATATTTTGCCTCTTGATGCCAATACAACAAGCTTTGAACAGTTTATAGCCAACATGCCTGCCCCCTTTAAAATGGCGAGTGAAGTGACGACAATAGATCAGGCTGCACTTCGCCCATTACAGGCTTTATCAGGTGTTACAAGTCAGTTAGTTGATTTCTTAAACCACCAAAGTGAAAAAATCAATTTACTGATGGGTTATATTTTAAGCCAACAAGATGAAGAGCAGCACAGATATCAAGGTATTGAGTTTGGTGGCGGCGGTTTATTGTTTACGGCTAAAACGCCTTTTGAAATTGGCCAATTAGTAGAAATGAAGATTTTTTTATTATCTGAAAATTGTGCGGTTTATTGTTACTCGGAAATTATCGAAGTATCGCAAAATGAAGATGATTTTCAGCACAAGGCTATCTTTCACTTTATCCGTGAAGAAGACAGGGAAGTATTGGTGCGAACCAGCTTGCATGAACAATCTAGGCAATTACAATTACTCGCTAAACAACGTAATCAAGATGCTAAAACATAAGTGAGTTTTATGCCTTTATAAAGGTATTTGCTAATTCAGATAAATGCGCTGCTTCTTGGTTAAGCAAGTTAATATTGTTTAACAGCACATCTGAGTCTTCCAATGATTGTGATAAATCTGCCACTCGCTGCACATTATGGTTAACTTCTTCTGAAACAACACTTTGCTGTTCAGCCGCTGTTGACACTTGTGTGGTTATATCTGCAATTGTTAACATTTGCTGATAAATATTTTCAGCAGAATGCTGCACTTTTTCACCTGATTCAACACACGCATTACTGGTGGCGATATTTTCTGTCATCAATTTAGCAACCTCTGCCAACATACTGGTTACCTGACGGACTGACTCATTAATCCCTTCAGAAACACTATGTGTTCGACCACTCAACGAACGCACTTCATCAGCCACGACGGCAAAGCCTCGGCCTTGCTCTCCTGCTCTTGCCGCCTCAATTGCAGCATTTAGTGCTAATAAATTAGTTTGATCAGCAATACCTTGAATTTCAGTCATTTGCTCATTGATAGAAGCAACAATACCGACCAACTCTTCAGAGGTTTCATTTGCACTACTCACCTTCTCCTTCAAAGCATTGTTATTAGCAACAGAGCTTTTCATTAAATCCTTCGTCAAAGCGCACTCATTGCTAACATCACTAATACGCTCAGACGTTTGGACAACATTACTGCTAACTTCGGCAATAGTCGTTGACATTTCATTCATCGACGCAGCAATTTGGGTTGTTTCACTATTTTGTTGCTGAATTTTATCCGTTGTATATTGCACTGCGCGGTTAAGCTCATTAACAACATTCGTAATAACTTTTAAAGAGTCATTAGTGCGTCCTAAAATCGTGCGTATTCTGGCATTAAATAAGCTTTGTCTAAACTCTAAAATTGAAGTGGGTCCACCATCTGTATAGATAACACGACATATGCTGGTATATTTCGCTTTTTCTTGAGCAATATAGCGAGGAACGATGACAAGCTCATCATAAAGTGAAAAGAATAAGACAACTAAGCCCAGCAAGGTGATGACTGCTGCCTGTAGCCCTGCAAAATAAAATGTACTACCTATAATGGTTAAGCAGGCAAGCAGCGAAATGAGCTTTTTAATCATCATTACCTGATGTTCAGGCATAGACAATTGGTTATTATTGATTGCTTGATAAGTCTTTATGGCCTTTTGCTTTTGCGCATCAGACGGTTTTACGCGCACCGATTGATACCCCTTTAACACACCTTTTTCAAACATAGGGGTAACATAAGCATTCACCCAATAATAACGCCCATCTTTACAACGGTTTTTTACAATACCTTGCCAATGGTTTCCTGCTTCAAGCTCTCGCCATAAGTCTTTAAAGGCAGCTTTTGGCATATCTGGGTGGCGAACTATATTGTGGTTTTTTCTGTGTAACTCTTCTTTTGAGTAACCTGCTACTTTACAAAAAGCAACATTGGCATAAGTGATAATGCCATGCGTATCGGTAATAGACACCAGTTGCTCTGAGTCATCAAAAAAGACTTCTTCATCAATAGTTGTTTGTCCACGCCTAGCCATAGTTAAATAAGTCCATATAGAGTAAGGATTTATTAAGTTTAGAACAACTTTAAGATTTTGCTAAAACATGGAGAAGATAATTAAACACATATGCGATTTAGGGTAATATCCACTTCTGCCGAGGTCTGTTGTTGTTGCTGAGCATCATCAGCAACCGCAGTTAACCCTTTATTGATTTCTCTGCTTAATGAAACAACAGCCATCATATTATCGTTAATTGAAGCTGTCGCATTTTGCTGCTCTTGCGTTCCATTAGCAATTTGAGATGTTAAAGAGTCAACTTCTTTAAAAGCTTCCCCTATTTGCTTCAACGCGGCTACGACTTCCGCAGATTGAGACAAGCTAACCTGTGATAAGTCTTGCCCTCTTGATACGGCAGCCACAGCACTGGATGTTTTCGCTTGTAAACCCTCAACCATAGATTGAATTTCAACGGTCGCTTCTTGGGTACGGTGTGCTAAGGCTCTTACTTCATCAGCGACAACCGCAAAACCACGGCCTTGTTCACCGGCGCGTGCTGCCTCAATAGCGGCATTTAATGCTAATAAATTAGTTTGCTCTGCAATACCCCGTATCACGTCAAGTACGGAGCCAATTCGAGCGTTTTCTTCTTGCAATAAAGCTAAGTCATTAGCCATACTTTCAACTTCATCTGCGAATGAAGTTATCGTTTGTTGACTCGTATTTGAAGAATCAACGCCATGGCTTAGCGAGCTGATCACCACACTGGTAGTTTCACTTACTTGCATTGCGCTATTTGATAATACTGCCGATGTATTAGCAACATCTTCGATTGATTGCGCCATTTGTTCAACTTGGCTTACTGACTCATTCACAGAGCCAACTGATTCTCTCATTTGCACAGCGAGTCTGTTAGAGCCTTGGCTTAATATTTCAGATTCACTGCGAATTTCACTAACAACATCAGCTAAACCCACAATAAAGCCACTTAATTCATTGATGACTTCACCAAGCTCATCTTTGCTTGAATCACTCAACGGTGTTGATGGTGCTTGCTCAGTACTCACAACAACATCAAGGTAGTTTTTAAGCGTATTTAAACGCTGGCTGAGCAGTTTTGATGAAAATAAGTAACTTGCTAAAACTTGTAGAGCTACAAGTACGAGTATTATCGCTAAAACACTGTATTTACTCAAACTTTCTGGGGCAAATAAGAGTGCCAACATAACTATGATACCAAGAGTAAATATTGGCGTAAGGAGTTTAATACTTAAGCGATTATTCATATGTTTATCCGAAGTAAGTTATTATTATAGTAGTGTCCATCTGCTTAGATAAGTTACCTGTAATTAAACAATTTTGCTATTATTATTTAATACAAGAAAAGGACTAATTTTAATGACGGCAATTATTATAACGGTTTTAGCACTAGGTATTGTAGTAGGCGGGATTTTACTATTAAAAAAATCGGCAAAAAGATTTAATCTCACCCCTGAGCAATTGGAAAAAATTAAACAACGTAATGAAGCCTTAGATAAAGAAGACTCAAAAGACTAACTTTCACTAAAATGTTTAGTTACGGTAAAGTGTTTTAATTAAGTGAAAGCCAAATTTAGTTTTTATTGGCCCATGTACCTTTAATAATTCTTTTTTAAAAACAACATCATCAAAGGCTTTAACCATTTGCCCACGACGAAACTCTCCTAAATCACCTCCTTTTTTCTTTGAGGGGCAAAGAGAGAATTTTTTGGCTAACTGAGCAAAATCAGCTCCCTTGTCTAACTTGGCTTTCAAGTCTAACGCTTGTTTTTCAGTTTTCACTAAAATATGTATTGCAGCTGCCGTTGCCATCGTTATTTACCTTATTAATTCAACAGCCCCTATTATACCTCGATAATAATTGACTGGTAATACCATAATTGGCTTTTACTTTTTCTATTGATGACATAAAATGTCACCCACATTATTCTTAGTAAAGTGAAAATATTCTTATGAGTACAATAGAGCATTTATTTGAAAAAAATAGACAGTGGGCTGATAAAGTTAACAAAGAAGATCCAAATTTTTTTAAATCACTTTCAGAGCAGCAATCACCTAAATATTTATGGATAGGTTGTTCAGACTCTCGTGTTCCTGCTAATGAGCTACTAGGTATGCAGCCAGGGGAAGTCTTTGTACATCGTAATATCGCCAACCAAGTAATTTATACTGATCTTAACTGTTTATCCGTCATTCAATTTGCCGTAGAAGTGCTTAAAGTGGAAGATATTATTGTCTGTGGACATTATGGTTGCGGTGGGGTTATTGCTTCTCTTGATGATAAAAGCCATGGATTAATTGATAACTGGCTACATCATATTGAAGATGTTTATCGTTTTCATAAAGAAAGAATGGATAAGATTAGCGATGAGCAAGAGCGAGTGAATTTATTGTGTGAGCTAAATGTCATTGAGCAAGTAGCTAACGTATGCAAAACCACCACTCTACAAAATGCTTGGCAAAAAAAGCAAAATGTAACGGTTCATGGCTTAGTTTATAATTTACGAGATGGTATTTTGAAAAACTTAGACGTTTCAGTTAGCAGCAATAAAGCCTAAACATTTAGGAATAACTATTAGCTACGAGTAATACTCAATCACTCGTAGCTAAAGAATTAAAGCGCTCTTTACAACCTAGAGTACGCCGCGCTCCATTTGATTCAACTCTATAGATTTGAACAAGGTTGAAAAGTTACCCTCGCCAAAGCCTTGATCATTCACACGCTGTATCATTTCAATAAATATTGGCCCGAATAAGTTTTTAGTAAATATTTGCAATAAATAAGTATTGTCAGCTTGGCTATCTACTAAAATTTGATGCTCCTTGATTTTTTCTTTATCTTCTTTCACCCAAGGAACACGTTCAAAAATTTCATCATAGTATTCAGGCACAATATGAAGGGTATCAACAACATCGCGCTCTAGTTTATCTAAAGAGCCAACTAAATCATCGGTTAAAAACGCCAAGTGCTGTACGCCTGGGCCATTATACTCATCTAAATATTCATCGATCTGATTATCTTTACTGCCCTTACCTTCATTGATAGGTATACAGAACTTACCGCAAGGTGATTGAAGCGCATAAGAGATTAATGCGGTTTTGATCCCTTTAATATCAAAGTAACGCACCTCAGTAAAACCGAACACTTCTTTGTAAAAATCAGCCCACTTTTGCATAGTGCCTTGATAAACATTATTTGTTAAATGATCAACCGCCAAAAAGCCTTTATCGTCATTAATCACCGGAGAGTCATGATCAATAAAGTCAGTATCATAAATAGCCCCCTTATTCTTACCTTCACGCTTAAAGTTATCGATAAAATAAATAAGGCTATCACCAATACCAAAAATAGCAGGGTATGGCAGCTTGTTTACTTCATTTTCAGCTGATTTAGCACCTCGTTTGATGGCTTCCTCAAAGGCAAAATTAGCATCTTCAACACGCCAGCCCATAGAACAAATTGCAGGGCCGTGACTTTTAGCAAACTCTTTTGAGAAGCCTTTCGTTTCTCTATTAAGTAAAAAGTGGATATCATTTTGATTGAAGTAATCAACATCGCGACCTTGGAGTTTTTTAGTTTTTGAAAAGCCAAAACCATAAAAAGCTTTCTCCATAAAGTCAGAATCTGGACTCGCATATTCTGTGAATTCTATGCCGCATAATTTTAATGGGTTGTGCTCTGAAGCTTTAACGTCAGTCATCTATTTATCTCTTCTTCTGAAATTATGCACTCAATGTTATTGAGCGCTTTACCAATTTTATTAATGGAATAACTTCATTATCTAGAGGATTTCATTTTAGCGAAAGCCCTTCACAAAGAGAGGATAAGACGAGTATGTAAATGAAAATGTACGTAGAAATAGAGCAAAAAATAGCTAAAGGCATTAGACACTATATTGCTATTGCTTAATGCGTGTACCCTATTGTTTACACCCGATGAGATGGTGTAATAATAGTAAAATTTTTTAAGCAAATAAGAACAATATCGATTGAATTAATGCATGAGAAACAAAAGAGTAATCTATCACTCAAAAACACAAAAAGCCTGAATAATTGCTTATTCAGGCTTTTTTTATCGTCTTTCTTTATCAGAAAAGTAACTAGAAGAATATTACTTCTTAGCCAATTTCTCTTTGATACGTGCTGAACGGCCAGAGCGTTCACGCAAGTAGTAAAGTTTAGATTGACGAACGTCACCGCGACGTTTCACTTCAATTGAATCAACAATTGGGCTATGTGTCTGGAATACACGCTCTACACCAACACCGTTCGAAATTTTACGAACAGTGAACGCAGAATGTAAGCCACGGTTCTTAACAGCAATAACAACACCTTCAAATGCTTGAAGACGTGATTTATCACCTTCAGTAACTTTTACTTGCACTACAACAGTATCGCCTGGAGCGTATTCTGGTAGGTCTTTTCTTAATTGCTCTTGTTCGAGCATTTCAATAATTTTACTCATAATACCTTCTTCCTAGTATGCACAGTCTAAGTGGAGCCTGTTTGCTTCTTAATGGAAGCTAACATTTTTTCCTGCTCAGCTGTCAGAGCTAGGTTAGTTAATAGTTCTGGTCTTCTGGTCCATGTTCTCAATAGAGACTGCTCTTGGCGCCATAAGCGTATGTGTTCGTGATTTCCGCTTAGCAACACTTTGGGTACTGACATTTCATCCCCTGTCGAGGTAGTCAATACTTCTGGCCTTGTGTAGTGTGGACAATCTAATAAACCATTAGAGAAGGAATCCTGCTCCGCTGATTCTTTATGTCCTAATACACCCGGCACTAAGCGTGCTACGGCATCTATTACATTCATCGCTGGCAGTTCACCACCACTTAAAATGTAATCGCCAACCGACCATTCTTCGTCAATATCTGACGCGATTAGTCGCTCGTCTATGCCTTCATAACGACCTGCTATAAATATCAGGCAGTCATCTTGCGCTAATTCACTTACACCCACTTGGTCCAACTTTCGTCCCTGCGGCGACAAATATATAACCTTCGCTTTTCTACCATTTTCTTTTGCAGCTTTGCGTGCAGCATTAATGGCATCACGTAGTGGTTGCACCATCATCAACATGCCTGGACCACCGCCATAAGGACGATCATCAACAGTGCGATGTCGATCATGAGTAAAGTCTCTTGGGTTCCACTTATGAAACTCAATTAACCCACTGCGGATCGCTCGGCCTGTCACCCCATACTCGGTAATAGCGTCAAACATTTCGGGAAAAAGGCTTATCACCCCTATCCACATTTTTCTCTTCTCGTTCTTTGCAGAATCTAGACAAGAATCAACACTAGTCACAAGTTAAAAACCTGGGTCCCAGTCAACACAAATTTGTTTATTTTCAATGCTAACCGACTCAACCACTTCTTCAAAAAGATAAGGAATTAACCGCTCTTTTTTACTAAAGCCATCGTTAAGGTTAGCTTTTACAACCAGTACATCGTTAGCGCCTGTTTCCATCATATCGGAAACCACTCCTAGGTCATAACCTTGAGTAGTCACAACATTCATGCCGATTAAATCACGCCAGTAATATTCACCTTGCGGTAAATCTGGTAGTGAATTTTCACTGGTTAATATTTCTGAGCCGACTAATGCTTGCGCTTCATCTCTGTCATCAATATTACCCACTTTCACAATCAAGCCTTTGTTGTGCTTGCGCCAATCAGTAATTTCTACTGTTTGTGTTTTATTTCCTAATTTTAATGACCAAGGAAAATAGTCAAGTATGGCATCAGGTTCGTCTGTGAATGAGTGAATTTTCAACCAACCTTTGATACCGTAAACAGCGCCTACTTTACCTAAGATAATTTGATTTTCTTTATTCATAACAACTCACTACGAAACTTTATACCTACTAAATTAGCAATTAAGCCGCAGCTTGTGCGTCTTTAACTAATTTAGCCACACGATCAGATACACCAGCACCTTGACCAACCCAATGGTTGATACGGTCTAGATCTAAGCGTAATTTCTCAGCTTGACCTTGTGCTGTTGGGTTGAAGAAACCAACTTTCTCGATGAAACGACCATCGCGAGAGTTACGGCTATCTGCAACAACAACCTGATAGAATGGACGCTTTTTAGCGCCACCACGAGCTAAACGAATGGTAACCATATCGCCCTCTTTATTTTAGTGTTAAAACGGATTTTCCAGACACTTCCTGTCGACAGGCGACAGAAAAGCTCGCGTATTCTACGCTTTTGAGTAAAAAATGCAAGGGTTATTGGTTTAGTGCTGCGGTTTTGAGGAAATAGTTAGTGTGTATATAAAATTGACTAGTTAAGATATTTCATCTCAGCCTACCAAAAAGCAAAATCAAGCTTATTCAACTCGATTACGGCCATTACTTTTGGCTAGATAAAGTTGTAAATCGGCCTGCTTGATCAGTGATGAAGGTGAGTCACTTACCGAAGGCACCATAGAGCTCACACCTAAACTAATTGATACACAATTCAAAGAGTCTATCTGAGTATAGTTATGCTCAATATTTTGTTCGATAATTTGCTTGCGGCATTTTTCAGCAAAAGCTTTAGCCTGCTCTAAAGTCGTACTTGGTAAAAGCACAACAAACTCTTCACCACCATAACGCGCAACAATATCAGTCATTCTTAGACTGGTTTTCTCAATAAGCTGTGCGACTTCTTTTAAACACTTATCACCTTGAATATGGCCATAGTTATCATTGTATGGCTTGAAAAAATCAACATCGATCAAAATCAGCGATAAATCTTCTTTATGACGCATTGCACGATGCCATTCTAGATCTAATGATTGATCAAACTTACGCCGATTAGCGATTTCAGTTAAACCATCTTGATAGGATAAGGCTTGCAACTCTTTTGTTCGCTCTGCAACAATACCTTCTAGTTTGGCATGTGCTTCTTTCAGTTTCGCGTTAGCTTGCTTTTCTAATGATATCCAAACGATAAATCCCCCCAGTGAAACGGATGCAATTGAAAATACCGCTAAAATAAGTATATTGCGAGTTTTATAGTTGGGGACTAAGGCTTCTTCCACATCAATTTCTGTCGCCAAGCCAAACCCTAATGAATCATCCCAAACCCAGCTACCGAAAACCGGAACTCCGCGATAATCACGATAGCCATCGACATTAAAACCACTCTCGCCTTTAATTGCGCTGTCAGCCATAAAAGTCAGTGGTAATTGGCTCCGCTTAACCTTTGGAATATAGCCATCAAGCATGTTCCCACCAGGATCTACAACTCTAAAGGATAACATTGATGACGCTTGTGAGGTCACTAACCCAATTTGCTTTAACTGTTTTTCGAAACGGCTATTGGTGAGCAACATGCCTTTATTATCAAAGGCATAAGTTTCACCACTTTCGCCAATGCGTCCTAGTTGAGTTACCCGAGAAAAATCAGAGCTAGGATCAATTCGCAATGTCAGTAGGGCAATAATACGTTGTTGATGATCGTAAATAGGCGAGCCTATAAATATTGTCGGCAAATTTTCGACAAATTCACCGCTCTTTACTTGTAAAGGCACATCGGAGTTTATTGGCGGGATAAATAAGGTTTCACCTTCAAACATACGCTTAAAAAACAACGGCCGTTTTTGGAAAATCACATTCGTTTCATAAAGGTTACTATCGCGCATTGAGGCAATATTAATTTTATCTGTTGAAATAATGAAAAAGCCAATATCTTGTTGAGCTTCCATTTTTTTCTTCATAAAATGGCGCAACTTTTGTAATGCGGTTTTTGCGATATCACTTGATTCAATATCGTGTGGTAAATCTTTGTTAGCTTGTAATAACTGCTGCGTTAATAATACGAAGGTTTCGTCTTGAGCTATATCAATAATGTTACTTTGGCGGTTCTTAATCCAAATATATAATGCTTCATGAGTGGTATTCGTTACAGTTTGTAAGGAACCTTTAATGGTTTTTAATGACTCTTCTTTTATACTGTCTAACGCAAGCCAAGCAGAGCCACTGACCAAGAATAAAAACTGAAAAGTAAAAATAAACCAAGATAATTTTTTCATGAAATTTGTCATTATAGATTTATTAATTAAACAAAAAATTCCATTTTATTATTCGATTGATAAACTAACCTTATTTAGTTATTTCAATTACCCATGCTGATTAAAGCTAGCATTGGTTGTTATGCTAAAAAAATGTAACTCGCAGCAAACTGATGATATTTCAACGATAACCTTACTTATTGTAAGAGTATTAGCCTAACTATAGCAAATAAAAAAATGCTTGCTGAAAAACAGCAAGCATTTAGAAAAACTGACGAATAAAGTCTAAAGTTTACTAACGGCCAAACATTCCACCGCCACCGCCCATACCACCCATGCCGCCTGGTGGCATCATGCCTTGCATAGAGCGCATCATTTTTTTCATACCGCCCTTGCCTGACATTTTTTTCATCATTTTTTGCATTTGAGTAAACTGTTTAAGGAGTTTATTCACATCTTGAATTTGTGTACCTGAGCCTGCTGCAATTCGACGTTTACGAGAGCCTTTGATAATATCTGGGCGTTCACGCTCAGCGGGGGTCATTGAGTTTATGATGGCTTCCATTCGTATGGTTAGCTTGTCATCCATTTGATCCTTGATTTTATCCGACATATTCCCCATGCCAGGCAATTTATCCATCATGCCCATCATGCCGCCCATGCTTTTCATTTGCACAAGTTGATCACGAAAATCTTCTAAACTAAAACCTTTACCACTTTTTACTTTTTTAGCTAATTTCTCGGCTTTTTTACGATCAACCTTTTGCTCAACTTCTTCAATAAGCGATAGTACATCACCCATGCCTAAGATACGAGAAGCGATCCTATCTGGATGAAATGGCTCTAAGGCCTCAATTTTTTCGCCAACACCCATAAACTTAATAGGCTTACCAGTAATATGACGAATTGACAGTGCTGCACCGCCACGGGCATCACCATCGGTTTTCGTTAAAATCACACCGGTTAACGGTAAAGCATCGTTAAACGCTTTCGCTGTATTAGCCGCATCTTGACCAGTCATAGCATCAACGGTAAACAAGGTTTCAACAGGCGTAATCGCAGCATGCAAAGCTTTAATTTCATCCATCATGCTTTCATCAACATGCAATCGGCCGGCAGTATCAACAATTAAAACGTCAAAGAAGTTTTTCTTAGCGTGATCAATGGCAGCATTAGCAATATCAATGGGGTTTTGCTTAATATCACTTGGAAAAAAGCCTACATTTATTTCTGTTGCTAAGGTTTCAAGCTGCTTAATCGCTGCTGGACGATAAACATCAGCACTTACTACCAGTACTTTTTTCTTTTCACGCTCTGTTAAAAACTTAGCGAGCTTAGCCACTGACGTGGTTTTACCCGCACCTTGCAAACCAGCCATCATAACAACGGCTGGCGGAGCGGCTTTAAGATCTAAACTTTCGTTGATCCCCCCCATGGCCACTTCAAGTTCTTTTTGAACTATTTTGACAAATACTTGCCCAGGCGTGAGGCTTTTAGAAACATCAGTACCAACCGCTTGTTCTTTAACTTTGCCTACAAATTCGCGAATAACAGGCAAAGCGACATCGGCTTCAAGTAACGCCATACGAACTTCGCGTAGGGTATCTTTAATATTCTCTTCAGTTAAGCGACCACGGCCACTGATATTTTTAAGGGTTTTACCTAAACGATCGGAAAGATTCTCAAACATGAATAACTCTACTGGCGCTATGTAGCGAAAAATTGCAAAAAATAATGCCGCTATTATACCTGTGATAATGTCATTGTCGAGATAAGCAAAGAAGCTACAGAAAGTTTACGGTATTAAATAGGGGCTGTTGATCTTTCGCGGTTAAATTTTGTTCGAGATAAAAACGTTTTAATCGCGGCGAGTAGTGTGTAGCCTAGTCATTCTAAGCAAATACTACTCAACA
>JAPHTO010000106.1 GCA_026196955.1 Colwellia sp.
ACACAAAAAGCAGAAGCGGCAGCGCAAGCACCTTCTGCCACTGATCCTGAAAGTTACGCGGTGAGTGTTGATGGTAAGGTTTATGATGTTGTTGTTGCTCCTGGTGGCTCTATTGAGTCAGTTACTCAGCCTGCAGGTGATGATGCTATTAAACAATCAGCATCTATTTCAGCTGAAGAAACATTAAACGCGCCACTTGCCGGTAATATCTTTAAAGTATTGGTCAACGAAGGCGACAGTGTAGAAGCCGGTGAAGTGGTTATCATAATGGAAGCAATGAAAATGGAAACTGAAGTGCGCGCCGTTAATGCTGGTGTGATCACGAGTTTACACACTAAAGAAGGTGACGCCGTTGCGGTTGGTGATGCCTTACTTAGCTTTTCATAGGGGATAGCATGGACAAGTTAAATACACTATGGCTATCTACCGGTTTAGCTAACTTTGAGCTAGGCCAAGTGGTAATGATGCTAGTTGGTTGCGGTTTGCTTTACTTAGCTATCGCACGAAACTTTGAGCCACTATTATTATTGCCTATGGGCTTTGGTGCCATATTGACCAATATTCCTGTGGCAGGTTTTTCTGAAGTTGGTGGCTTACTGCATTACATTTACTATGCAGGCATTGATACGGGGATCTTTCCTCTCATTATCTTTATGGGTGTCGGGGCCATGACGGATTTTGGCGCCTTGATCGCCAATCCTAAAACTTTATTGTTAGGCGCAGCGGCACAGTTTGGTATTTTTGCTACCTTATTTGGTGCTATTGCATTAAATACAATACCGGGCATAGAGTTTACCCTTAAAGATGCGTCAGCTATTGCTATTATTGGTGGCGCTGATGGGCCAACGGCTATCTTCCTAGCCTCAAAATTAGCGCCTGAGTTATTAGGTGCTATTGCAGTAGCAGCATATTCTTATATGGCGCTAGTGCCTATTATTCAGCCACCTATCATGAAGGCGTTAACCACTGAAGATGAGCGCAAAATTGAAATGGCTCAGTTAAGATCAGTGACGAAAATAGAGAAAATTATTTTCCCACTTGGCGTATTATTAATGACCATTTTCTTTTTACCGGCAGCGACACCACTGGTAGGTATGTTCTGTTTAGGTAATTTGATGCGTGAGTCTGGTGTTGTCGATCGCTTAAGCTCTACCGCACAAAATGAACTTATTAATATCACTACCATTTTCTTAGGTTTAGGGGTTGGCTCAAAATTAAGCGCAGAAGCATTCTTGAATGTGGAAACGTTAGGCATTTTAGGCTTAGGGGCTGTGGCTTTCTCAATTGGTACGGCTTCTGGTGTATTGATGGCTAAAACCATGAATAAGTTATCTAAAAACCCAATCAATCCATTAATTGGTGCTGCTGGCGTATCAGCTGTGCCTATGGCTGCTCGAGTAGCGAATAAGGTTGGCTTAGAAGCTAATCCACATAACTTCCTGCTTATGCACGCGATGGGACCAAACGTTGCTGGTGTACTAGGCTCAGCAGTTGCTGCTGGTATATTATTAGCACTAGTTGGCGGTTAATTTAGCTAACGCTTGATTGTCATAATAACGTTTAAAAACGCTGAGCTTTGCTCAGCGTTTTTTTTTGATAAAAGTGGCTGCAATATACAGCTATAGTTATAGCTGTGTATCACTTTTATTCCTTCAAATCAGTTGCTTGCTTAATTTCTAATTAAAAACATTTGCTCGTTTCATAGTAAAAAGTGAGCAACTTTTAAGCAAAAAAGTAAGTGTAATCACGTAGAAAAAATACGGGCATTCGCCGATTTCCCCTCTAGCAACATTTTAATATCTTATTTAGAGCAATAAGCACGATGAGTTTTTGAAACATGAATTCATCTCACTCTCAACAATAAGGTAACAATAATGAAAAATATAATTAAATCCGGTTTGGTGTTGGCAGCTATGGTATCGGTCCCCGCCTTCGCAGGCTATTCTTTTGATTTATCGGATAAAGATAAAATAACTTTCGGTGGTTTCATTAAGGCTGATATTCGCTCCATTAGTGGTGATGTAAGCTCTCCTGCGACTAACAATGACTATTGGATTGGTGCAGCAGCCGTCACAGAGGATATTTCAACTACAAAATTCACCGTCAATGAAACACGCTTTAACGCTAAGTACGTTCATGGCGATGTTACAGGGTTTATTGAAATGGACTTTTATGGTGGCGGTGGCAACCAAATTATTTCCAATTCTTCACATCCAAGATTACGTCACGCATTTATCAAATACAAAAACTTTACTGTCGGTCAAACCTGGACGACCTTTATGAATACAAGTGCTATACCTGAGTCTGCTGATTTTGGTGGACCATTAGTGGCCGAGTCATTTATAAGGCAAGGGCAAATTCGTTATACAAATGGCGGTTTACAAGTTTCTTTAGAAAACCCGCATTCAGACAAAGGTGATAACACTCAAGACTCAATACCAGATGTAATTGCTAAATATACCTTTAAAGGTGATTGGGGCAATGTGTCCGTTTCTGGTTTAGCCCGTCAGTTAAATACTGTGGGTGGCGATACTGTGTCTGCTGCTGGTTTTGGCATTTCTGGTCGTATTAACACTATTGGTAAAGATGACTTCCGTTTCCAAGTGCATGGCGGCAAAACGGGTCGATATGTTAGCGTGGTTACCGCTCGAGATTTAGTGGGTGAAGAGGCAGAAAAATCAACATCATTCATGGCTGCTTATCGCCATTTCTGGAGCGATGATATGCGTTCAACTGTCTATTACGGCACTACAGATGCAGATTTAGGCGACGTTAAAAATAACCACTTAGCAATTAATTTATTCAAAAACTACACCAAGCAACTCTCTTTTGGCGTTGAAATAGGTAATTTTGAAATGGCTAATGCCAATAAAGAATCGAACTACTTACAATTTTCAGCTAAATACGTTCTTTAATTTTTCAGCTAACTATATTGGAGCAAAACGATGAAAAAATTACCATTATTACTACTAAGTACTTTAATTGCCGGCGGTTTTTCAAGTGCAGCGTTGGCTGAAAAGAAAATGCTGTTAAAGATGCCTATTTACTATAACTCTGTGTTACCAAGCTTAGGCTCAACGGCTAAGTATGTTGCTGACAACATGAGAACATTAAGCGGTAATAGTCTTAGGGTAAAACTTTATGAGCCGAACAAACTTGTAAACCCTAAAGAAATACTCGATGCGGTTTCAACTGGTAAAGTGCAAGCAGGTTATGCCACTGCCGGTAATTGGGGCGGAAAAATTCCCGCGGCGCGCTTATTTTCAGCAGTACCTTTTGGACCAGAAGCACCCGAATACCTAGCTTGGTTCTATCATGGCAATGGCAATAAATTACATCAAGAGCTGTATGATGAAAATAACTTAAATGTCAAAGTACAAGTGTGTGGCGTGTTAGCACCAGAAACCTCAGGTTGGTTTAAAAATGAGATCAATAAACCTGAAGATTTAGACGGCTTAAAAATGCGTTTCTTTGGTTTGGGGGCTCTTGTCATGGAAAAGCTTGGTGTAAGTACTGTCGGTTTACCCGGCGGTGAGATATTCCCCGCGGTAGAAAAAGGCGTTATTGATGCTACTGAGTTTTCAATGCCTGTTGTTGACAAGCGTGTCGGTTTGAAAAAGTTATTAAAATATAATTACTTCCCGGGGTGGCACCAACAAGCCACGATCATGGAGTTGATTATCAATAAAGATACCTGGAATGCAATGAGTGAGCGTCAGCACTCGGTTATTGAGCATTTATGTAAATCAGCCACTTTAGAAGCCATTGCCCTAGGTGAAGCGATTCAAGCCCCAGTGATGAGAAACAATGTCAAAGCTGGTGTAATCAATAAGTACTGGTCACCAGAAATGCTTGATACGTTCAAAGCCAAATGGGATGAAGTTGTTCGCGAGCAATCGGCAGCTGATCCAGCTTTTAAGAAGATACATGATGATCTAGCTAAATTCCGTAAGGAATATGACTTATGGGAATCAAACGCTTTCTTACCTCGTCCAAAACCTAGCCTTTAGTTAAAAAGCTTACTTACGTGCAGGAATCCCCTTTATTTGCACAACCTAGAGTCCCCTGGCTCTAGGTTTTTTCACTGAATTAGGAGAGTCATATGACTGATTCATCTTCTCAACCAACAGGCTCTTTATCTGGTTTTATGCTAAAAACTGCTGATATTTTTGAGTCAATTATCTTAAAAGTATCAGCCGTTTGTTGCTGGTCTTCAGCCTTATTAATCGTAGTCATTATCTGCAATGTCACCATGCGATATGGATTTCAAAATGGCTTGATTTTATTTGAAGAAATTCAATGGCATTTGTATGCCATTGGCATCATGTTTGGCTTGTCTTACGCCGAAATCACTAACTCACAAGTTAGAGTGGACGTGGTTGCCTCCATGTTGAAACCAAAAACAGTGCTGAAATGGGAAATCTTTGGCGCAATTGTGTTCGTCTTTCCAACCATTTTTGTCATTTTATTTAATAGTTTTGATTATGTCGCTAACTCATACATGTTGGGAGAAAGTTCTTCTTCACCACTGGGTATGCCGTTTAGGTGGCTGATTAAATCAGCTATTCCAGCCAGCTTTATTTTACTTGGAATGGCGGTACTTGCGCGCTTATTTCGAAATATTCTTATTTTAATTCAGAAGGAGGCGTGATCATGGACTTTAATGAAATATTAGTCATCAGCATGTTTCTAACCTTTATCGTCTTTCTATTTACAGGAATTCCAATTGCTTATGTTTTAGCTGGTGTTGGGGTTTTATTTGGCGGTATTGGTTATTTGTCAGATATGCACATGGATACTTTTACTGGACTTGATTTAAATGTACTAGGTTTAGTGGTCTCGAGGATATTCTCCTTAATGGAAAACTGGGTACTGGTTGCCTTACCCATGTTTATTTTTATGGGGTTAATGCTCGATAAATCAGGTGTGGCTGAGCGCATGATGCTAGCTATGCAAGAATTGTTTGGTCGCGTTCGCGGTGGTTTAGGCATTACTGTTACTTTAATTGGTATCATTCTAGCGGCTTCTACCGGCATAATCGGTGCCTCTGTTGTTTTGCTTGGTTTGTTATCGATTCCTGCCATGATGAAGCAAAATTATTCGAAAACATTTGCTACCGGCATTGTCTGTAGCGCAGGTTGTTTGGGTATTTTAATACCGCCGAGTATCATGTTAGTGATCATGGCGGATCAACTTGCACTATCAGTGGGTGATTTATTTACCGCTGCAGTATTTCCTGGCTTAATGCTAGGTGTAGTTTATTTGGCTTACATTTTAGGATTATCTTTTTTTAAACCAGAAGTAGCGCCAGCACCTGAAAATCGCCGACCATTGAACCTTGAAGTATTAATAGACGTATTCAAGGCAATTTTACCACCGGTTATTCTCATTATTGCGGTTTTAGGCTCTATTTTTGCGGGTATTGCCACACCAACGGAAGCAAGTGGTGTAGGCGCATTAGGCGCTACCATTCTTGCCGCGGTAAATAAAAAACTTAATCTAAAAGTATTTCATGAAGTGTTAATGTCATCTTATAAAACCACGGCTTATATTTTTGCGATTTTTATTGGCGCGACGGTTTTTTCTCTTGTTTTGCGTGAATTGGGTGGCGATGAATTTATATCAAGTATGTTAACAGGCTTGCCTTTTGGGCCTTATGGGGTGCTATTGGTTATTTTAGCTATCGTATTCTTACTTGGTTTTTTATTAGACTGGATAGAAATTACCTTGATTGTCTTACCTTTATTAGCGCCAGTAGTAGGCTTGCTAGATTTTGGTATCGGCAGTATTGGTGGTATAGATCAACCAGTACTGGTTTGGTTTGTTATGCTTATCGCTGTCACATTACAAACGTCATTCTTAACGCCGCCCGTTGGCTTTGCTTTGTTTTATTTAAAAGGTGTTTGCCCGCCAGAAATAAAGCTTACAGACATTTATAAAGGCGTTGTACCATTCATCATTTTACAACTACTGGGCCTTGGCGTTTTGATTCTTTACCCTGAAGTGGCATTGTGGTTACCTTCAGTGGTTTATGGGAAATAGCTGTTTATCATCTTTAATAGATTTAAAGGTCATTAATAAAAAAGGTTACTTTCGTAACCTTTTTTGTATATGAAATTTTATCATCAGCTGTAGTTTGTCTTCCTTTAAAAGACAACGGCTGATTTTCTTCTACATCTTATTGAAGTAAGTCCTAGTCCAATAGCGAAAAGAATAAGAGAGGTTGGCTCTGGAATTTGCCCTGGTGGGATAACACAGCCATTTGGATCGGTTGCAGGATCACAATTTTGTAAGCTGATTTCAAAAATGTCAGAAGGAAAATCAAAGCGAGTATTATTTCGATCAGGGCTCAGAAAAATAACAGAGGTCAAATCATCCCCAGTTACCTGAGTTAAATTAATAAATAAGTCATTGGGATCAAAGCCACTAATGATAAAGCCATCAGTACAGCAATCTACCCAAGTTAAACTGATATCTTGTGGGCCACCGCTACCAAGGTTTCCTGATTCATTGGGATCATCGACAAATGATAAAACTGCTGGGTCAGACCAATCCACTGTGGTTGAAAATGAGCCGCCACCACTACCGTTTGGTTTTTCTAAAATAATACCAAAGCTTAGCTCATTGGTTAGTGTGTTGATATGAGTGAAAATTTGCAATGCATCGGCTTCTAGTGGAATAGGGGTATTTGTGCCGGGATAAACTGGATTAGCAGATGCTGTGAAAGGATTGCCATAACGATAAAAATCACTACCAGATTCTTCACTTTCGAAGGTGCCTAAGAGAAATTGGGTTCCATTAAAATCAATATCAATCACCCCAGCCGTTCCTGAGAATGAAAAAATGAGGAGTATCGTGCCAAATATTTTTCTATAAAGTTTCATGCGAATATTCCTTATTAACTGAACTCCTTTTAAAAAAGCAAAATTTATACCAGTAAAATAAAGGCTACCTAATACAGTTGATTAAAAAACATACAGGCCTGGGTGGGCTTAGAAGTGTAAAAAAAATTGACAATTTTAAGTTAAGTTCTGTCTTTTAAATCAAAGAAACATAAAGAGCCATTACTCAAATATTCACTGTGTATGTTGAAAATCATCAAACATTTGATTTTATTGATACTGAGAATACAAATAAAAACCAATAAAACCCAGCCAGCTAAGTATGAGTAATACCCAAGGGAGAGGATTATTAATCTTTGTTGGCGGACTTACCCTTTGCGGTGTCGAGTCGGTTTTGGTTTTAGATATTTGTTTTTTTTGTTTGTCTCGCGTTCGCGATTTTGCTTTTTGTTGTTTCTTGTATAACGCTATGCCTTTTTCAATTCCTTGAGCAATCAGCTTAGTCTGCTCTTTTGTTTGTCCTGGTTTTTGCGTGCTTTTGGCAACGCTTAATGCTTGCTCTTGAGTTTCTTTAGATACTTTATTAACCATGCGTGACTAGTGTAAAACACTCTTATAAAAATTATAAATGATAGTGATTATAAGCGCATTCAACATGAAAGCCTATTTGATATGAAGGTAGGATTAAATCCGTTTGTTTAGCTAGCGATCTAGACCATAATCAATAGCATAGCGCATTAATCCCATTGTTGAATCAATGCCTAATTTTTGTTTTATATTGCGCTTATGCGTTTCAACTGTCCGTACACTAACGTTGAGCTCTTGAGCAATGCGCTTGTTATTAAGACCTTGAGAAATGAGTCTTAGTACTAGCTGCTCTCGACGTGTCACAATGCCACGTTGCTCACCAGCAAGCTCTTTAGAAAGAATTTCGGTTACTTCTGCGCTAAAGTAATGCTTACCTGAAATCACTTTTTTAATAGCATCAATAAGCTCATTGCCGGGGACATCTTTTAAAATATAACCATCAGCACCGTGACGCATGGCGCCGAGTATATATTCCTTATTATCATGCATGCTTAGCATGAGTACTTTACAGTCAATGTTTTGCTCTTTAATCAATTCAAGCACATACATACCGTCCATTTCAGGCATATTGATATCCATTAAAACGATGTCAAATGGTTGGTTTTTAATAAGCTCAAGCGCTTGTTTGCCATTTTCAGCTTCTGCAACAACATCTAAAGTTTCATCAAGACTTAAGCGGTATTTTAGCCCTTCTCTAAATAAGGGGTGATCATCCACTAATAATACTTTAATCATGCTCTTCTCCTTCATTGATGCTTTCACTAGCATTACTGGCATTATAACGCAGTTGTGATTGTGGAATACGAGCAAGCACTGTGGTGCCTTTACTTTTTGAAATAACAGTGAAGTCGCCTTTATAAAAGCTAAGCCTTTCTTTCATATTTCTAAGCCCAATGCCCTGATGAGTTTTCTTGTCATTGTTTTTATCGTAATCTAAATAATTAAATCCTTGGCCGTTGTCAGTAATTTCAAGTGTCAGCCAACCTGGAATGAGCTTAAGAGTTACTGAAACGGCTGTGGCATTAGCGTGTCGCTCTATATTTGTTAACGACTCTTGCGCTATTCTATATAAGGCTGTTTTCACTTCTGTAGATAGTATATTTCTAATAGATAAGCGTTCAACACTCACTTTAATGCCAGTACGTTGAGTGAAGTCTCTGCCTAACTCTTCCAATGCTGCACCTAAGCCATAGTCCTCTAATAGCCCAGGGTGTAATTGATGAGAAATGCTGCGAATGTCGCCCATAATTTTACAAATTAATTGCATTGAACGATCAAGCTCTTTCTCAGGGTTATCATTATTTTGCTGCTTTAATTGCGCGGTTTCCAAAGAGAAACGAGCTGCAGCAATAGTTTGGCTAATACCATCATGTAACTCTCTTGAAACGCGCTTACATTCTTCCTCTTGAGTTTGAAAAATACGCTCATTTAGTTCACGTAATTTACGGTTTGCTAATTTTTTTTCGCTAAAACGTATAAATTGTCCAGAAAAAAAGATGGCAATAACGGCAACTAGTCCAATGATCAATGTCATGATAGAGGTATTACGAATATGCTTGCTGATAGAATCATTGAGTAGGGCGGTTTCTTGGTCGATATCATCCATATAAACGCCGGTGCCTATCATCCACTGCCAATCATCTAATGCGCGTGAATAACTGAGTTTTTTAGCAACTTCACCGCCTTTGGAGGGTTGGTTAAAAACATAGTTAAGGTAACCGCCACCATCTTGTGCGCCTTCAATAAGCCCTTGAATAAGTTTGGTGCCGTTTCTATCTTCAAGGTCGAGCCAGTTTTTACCAATACGCCACTCTTGCCCGGGAACTACCAATGCGGTGCCATCAAAATTATACGCAAAAAAATACCCGTCTTTGCCAAAGCGCATATTTGCCAAGGTTTGCTTAACCAATAGCTGTGCTTGTTGCACATTTAAGTTTTTATCTTGATAAATATGCTCAGTGGCACCTTCCGCAATAGTGACATAGTTACGTAATTCTTCTTTACGATGATTGATGGCACTTTGTCGATATTCATCAACAGTTTGTTTCGATAGAGATTGATATTGCACTTGTGTGACAAAGAGTACCGCAGAGAGAGCTAGCACCAATGGGACGATAGTAACTAATTGCAGTTTTAGATTAATATTCACTGATGCCCCTTCGGTTTTGTGTCATTGGCTTTTGCGTTAAAGCGTAATTTTCTTTGTGGTTACTTTATCTACTAAGTAAATAATGGATTGATATTCAATTCCAGCGTGATGCGATAACCCTATCTCACAGGTTTTACTATTACTATAGCCAGTATTGCAACCTTTGGGTATTTGAGCTTTTAAAGGTGCAAGGGCGTTTTCATTTAACTCAGGGGTAGTAAAGCCCTTATCGCCTGCAAAGCCACAACATTGAATATGCTCAGGTATGATAACGTCTTTACTGCAACGCTCTGTTAATTGCTGCATTTTTTCGGCTAAGCCCATTTTTCTACTCGTACAGGTAATGTGTAGCATTACGGGTTCATCTATGGGGGTAAAATCTAAATGTTCTGCCAGTATATCTTCAATAAAGCCAACAGGCTCATATAAGGACAAACCTGCCATTTTTTCTTTATTTTCTATCAGCATCGACTTACAAGGGCTAGTATCGATGAGAATGGGGTAGTTTCCTTGTTCACTTAATTCCTTTAACTTATTGATCAGGGCGTTTCTTTTCTGATTTGCTTGTGCAAACATGCCTTTACTATTAAATGGCATACCGCAACACTCACCAGTAAGATCTGGACTGATAACATCAAAGCCCGCTTTTTCAATGAGTGAAAAGGTCACTTCTGTTAACGATCGTTGCTCTATTGCATTGACTGCTTGCCCCATGCTGCGGCTTGCGCAGCTTGGAATATAAACAACTTTTGGGCGTGATGAAGGGGTATCGCTACTGCAACTTTTTGGAGAGTAATGTGCTTTTTGCGGTAAGTATTGACTCCATAAGGGGATTTTATTTGCAGAAAGCTTTCTGATTGTTCCCGTTATGCCTGCCATTGCCTTGCTACCAATGAGCTTATGGCTAAATCCTACAACAGCAAGGGAAGTGCGGGTTATTTTTTCTACGCGTGTGAAATTATTGGCTAAAGCGTTAGCAACACCTTGATGCTTTTGATTGTTACGATGACGAAGTTCACGGATCAGATCCCCGGTGTTGATTCCAACAGGGCAGCGCTCGGCACAAAGTCCTGTGGCAGCACAAGTATCTATACCTAGATAGTTAAATTCTTTTTTAAGTGTTGCTAGAAGTTTAGGGTTTTCATTGGTGTCAGTAAGGCGACTAATTTCTCGATAACTTGTGATCCGTTGGCGAGGAGTGAAACTTAAACCACTTGAAGGGCAAACAGGCTCACAAAACCCACATTCGATGCATTTATCAATAATAGGGTCTGCGGCAGGTAATGCCTTTAAATGTTTAATATGCGCGTTTGCATCATCATTGATGATCACGCCAGGATTAAGCAAGTTTTGAGGATCGAACAGTTGCTTTATTTGCTGCATTAACGCTAGTCCTTGCTTACCCCATTCCAATTCAACAAAGGGAGCCATGTTCCTCCCCGTGCCATGTTCAGCTTTTAGTGAGCCTTGGTAGTCAACAGCAACGAGCATACAAACATCATCCATAAAGGCTTGGTAACGATCAATTTCAGTTTGCGACCCAAAATCCTGAGTAAATACAAAATGTAGATTGCCTTCCAGTGCATGACCAAAAATAATCGCTTCATTGTAATTATATTTATCAAATAGCCTTTGTAGATCTGCTACACCATCTGAGAGTTTCTCTACAGGAAAAGCCACGTCTTCTATAATCACTGTGGTGCCATTTTCACGGACAGCACCGACGGCAGGAAAAGTGCCTTTTCTTATCGCCCAAAGTTGAGAGTATTCACTGGCAACGTCAGTAAACTTGATAGCATTAGTTTGTTCAAATGTAGCAAGCAACAACTCAATATCAATGATTTGTTGACCTAATAACTCATCATTGGCAGCACGAGTTTCAATTAATAAGGCACCAACATTTTTATCAAGTGTCTTTATAAAGTCTGGTAATCCATCCATATCACTCACAGAGGCTAAGGCACGTCGATCCATCAATTCAACAGCGGAAACATTTGCACTGGCTAATGCTGAGACGGCATCACAGGTTGTTTGCATGTCAGGGAAAAATACTAATGATGAGGCGCGGTGTTTATGCTCTATCACTGTATTGTAGGTAATGGATGAGATAAAGCCTAATG
This sequence comes from Colwellia sp., assembly GCA_026196955.1. Taxonomy (GTDB): domain Bacteria; phylum Pseudomonadota; class Gammaproteobacteria; order Enterobacterales; family Alteromonadaceae; genus Colwellia. Next base: position 11,700 of record JAPHTO010000106.1, read on the forward strand.
TGCCTTCAGAGCCAATCATTAAGTGAGCTAGAATATCAATGGGATCATTAAAATCGATAAGCGCATTTATCGCATAACCTGTGGTATTTTTAAGCCGATACTTATGATTAATTAGCTGATGTAGCTCTTGGTTATTGCGGGTTTTTATCGCCAGTATTTGCAGGCTATCAAGCAAATTAGTATGTGATTTTTTGAAGTCGGTAACACTTTCTTTATTGCCAGTATCAAGCACAGAGCCATCATGCAATACAACGCGTATGCTATCTAATGTATGATAACTATTTTGCGCAACGCCACAACACATACCACTGGCATTATTGGCAGCTATGCCAGCTATTTTACAGGTGTTAATTGATGCTGGATCAGGGCCGATTTTTCGACCATAGGGTAATAAATACTTATTAGCATCTGCACCAATAACCCCAGGGCCTAACTGTATTTTTAATCCTAACTCTAGGATTTGATGGGCTCGCCAATTTGTTGTTAATAAAATTAATATTGAGTCTGATTGTGCTTGTCCTGACAGGCTGGTTCCGGCGGCTCTAAATGTTACGGCAAGTTTAGCTAGTGCTGCTTCTTTTAATACATTGATAACTTCTTCTTCAGAATCAATCATTAACACGAGTTTAGGCACTAATCGATAAAAACTTGCATCTACCCCAAAGGCAAGTCGTTTAGCATAGCTCGTTATAATCCGGTCTTTAGGCAAAAAGGCTGCTAATCTTTTAGCAAAATCTTGATACTGTGGCAGTAACATAAAAATTCTCTTATTAACTATTTAAAACTAAAACAACAGGCTATATCAGTCCATAGGCATCATAAGCTAATGTTTGCTTATTACCAGCTGTTTTGAAAGGCTAGCAATAAGCACATTGTTTATTACCATGTCGCGCTACTTTCGCTTAGGGTAAATTAAGTGTACCCACTCGGATTCAATATTATTAGCATAGCTGACAGAAAATGAGCTGGTAACGCTTAAGGCGCATGTCAAGTTAGCCCATTAAAGGGTCACTAATATTAAAAATAGTGGTAGCAATTAAGCCGAGTAGCCCTATGGCAATAACATAATACAGCGTAGGTAAAATGGTACGTTGCAATGTACGGCCTTCTTGTCCTAATAAACCAACCGTTGCAGAAGCGGCAACGACATTATGAATTGCAATCATATTGCCCGCTGCAGCCCCAATGGCTTGTAAAGCAACCATTAGCGCGCCTGATACAGATAATGCACTGGCAACTTCAAATTGAAATTGGCTTAACATCATATTACTCACGGTATTGGAGCCTGCAATAAAGGCTCCTAAAGCACCAATTGACGGAGCAAATAAAGGATAAAGTTCACCAAAGGTTTGTGCAATAAAGCTTGCCATAGCCACGGGCATAGCTTCGAGATCGGCACTATTTACGCCGGAGTTAATTAAAATACGTACCATGGGAATAGTAAAAACTAAAACGAATCCTGCCCCTAATAATGTATGGCTTGCTTGCTTCGCAGCACTGACTACCTGTTTTAGCTGCATTTTGTGCAAGAACAAGGTGAGTAATGCAACAAATAATAAAATGCCACCGGGTAAATACAGGGGCTGTACACTAGCGCTGATACCCACTTCACCTAGAATATTGCTAAAACCAAAAGTAAGTGTTTTTAATAGCGCTTTAAAATCTGCTGATACACGACTAGCAACGAGAATGATAGCCACTAATAAATATGGTAGCCAAGCGCTAAACAACGACATTGATTTTTTAGGCTTTGATTCATCTTGTTTAAATGAAAGATCACCCAACCAATGTTTTGGCCATTGTGATTTAGGGGCAAAATCCCAAGCTGTTTTTGGCATTAAAAAACCAGCTTTAGCTGCGGGTACTACAATAGCTAAACCGACTAGCGCACCTATTAGTGATGGGAATTCTGCACCAAGAAAAACGCCTGTTAATGCATAAGGAGTGGTAAAAGCAAGTCCGGCAAAAATTGCGAAGGGGGCAACAGCAAAACCTTCTCTCCAACGTTTGTTTTGACCAAAGAAACGGGTCATCATAACTACCATTAATAGCGGCATTAGGGTACCCACAATGGCGTGACCAATAGCAACTTCAGAAGTTATTAGCTGTAAGAACTGTTCCCAACTACTGCCTTGCTCAATAAGTTGCTGGCTTAAATTTGCTTTATCTAAACCGCTATTTACCCCAATTATAATAGGAGTGCCAACCGCGCCAAAGGATACAGGTGTGGATTGGATCATCATACCTATCATTACAGCTGCAATAGCTGGAAACCCTATGGCAACGAGTAAAGGCGCCGCAATAGCAGCAGGGGTACCAAAACCTGAAGCCCCTTCTATAAAACAACCAAATAACCAGGCAATAATGATAGCTTGAATACGACGGTCTGGGCTGATATCGGTAAAGCCTGCGCGAATTCTGCTAATAGCACCAGAGTGTTGCAAGGTATTAAGCAACATGATGGCACCAAAAATAATCCACAGCACAGAAATAGTTACCAGTAAGCCTTGGATTGAACTGGCAAAAATTCGGTTAAAGCTCATCTCCCAAGCGAAAAAAGCAATAGCTGCTGTGGTGAGATATACGATAGGCATTGCTTTTTTTGCTGGCCAGTGCAAACCAACTAGCAATAGTGCTGATAAAGCTATTGGGGTGATTGCAAGTAATGCTTGAAATGAAATTGGCATGTTAATTTACCTTATTCAACAGTGTTACTAATGTTGAAAATGATTATTTACTGTCTTGACGCATACAGTCACAAACAGTTTTGATAATTGAGCGGTAATTATTTTAAAAACAAAGCGCATAATAACCATAGAAGGCCAATGAACTTGCCACCATTGCAGGAATTTAAGCTTTCAATAAAATTACCAGAGTTCGTTAACAACCTACTGTATAAAATTATGAGAGTGGGTTAAATCGGCGAATGTACGTAGTTTTTCTACGTGTTTACCCTTAGTTTTTTAACTAGAAAACGTATTGTTTTTTAGTTAATTTATAAATACAACGAATGTTATTGTCTTAACTTATTGATTGTTATTTAGAATTTTGGTTTTTTATTCCCTGATTGTGGCTGCTGTTTAGGAAGAGCGGCACAAAGAGAGTTTATTGATGCGTTAGAGTAAAGGCTATTGAAATCTACTCGATACTTTTATTCCTTGGTTAACGTGAACAAAGGGTTAAGCTGATTTTTTCTTCGCATCTTAGACTAGCTTAAGTATAATACTTATTCACTACTCAATTAATATCGTTGAACTTTTATGAAAAATATTCCTGTTTATTGCTTTATTTTATTGTTTTTAACTGCCTGTTCAACCTCATCGACAGGGCGGAATCAGGTCGCTTTTTACTCAGATTCAGAGCTAAGTAAAATGGGGACAGTCTCTTTTGAACAAATGAAAAAAGAGATACCTATCAGCACTGATGCAGACACCAATGCTTTTGTGCATTGCGTCGCAGATGCGATTACCAAAAATGTGTCTACATCTGTACACCAAGGTGAATGGGAAGTTGTCGTTTTTGACTCAGCGCAGGTTAACGCTTTTGCTTTACCTGGCGGTAAAATAGGCGTTTATACCGGCATTTTAAATGTCACTGAAGATCAACATCAGTTAGCGGCTATTATGGGGCATGAAGTCGGCCATGTGCTTGAGCGTCATTCTAATGAGCGCTTATCCGCAAACAAACTTTCAAATGTAGGCCTTATGGTGGCAACAATCGCCTTGGGCGCGAGTGATGTAGATAATAAAGGTTTATGGGTTGCAGGGTTAGGGGTTGGCGTACAATATGGACTTATTATGCCCTATAGTCGAGCTCATGAAAGCGAAGCCGATATTATTGGTCAAGAGCTTATGGCCAAATCAGGCTTTAATCCAGAGGCGAGTGTTAAGCTTTGGCAAAATATGTCAAAGTTAAGTAAAGATGCGCCACCTGAATTTATGTCTACACATCCAGCGAATGAGACTCGCATTAAACAATTGAGTAAACATTTAGATATTTCGCAAGCGCTATATGTGACTGAAAAGAAGCAAGGAAATATACCACAGTGCGTAAAGCCTAAAGTTATCCCAACTCCAGCTCCTGTGAGTAAAGAGAAAAAATCAAGTTAATGATTAGGGATGTAGTTTAAAATTCTGCCAAGCATTCGCTTCTTTTTCAAAGCATACTCTATCATGTAAGCGACTTGCGCGGCCTTGCCAAAATTCAATATACGTTGGTTTTACTCGCCATCCCCCCCAAAATTCAGGATGTGGAACTTCACCTTGGGCGTATTTTTCACTGAAATGCGCCATACGTTCTTTTAACTCATTATCATGAGATAGTTTTTGACTTTGTTTCGAAGCCCATGCACCGACTTGACTGCCACGATCTCTACTATGAAAATAGTCAGCTGACTCTTGTTGGCTCACTCTTTCAACAGTACCCTCTATGCGTATTTGTCTTTGTAGTACATTCCAATGGAAGAGTAATGCGACCTTACTATTTTCTACTAATTCATGGCTTTTACGGCTGCCATAATTAGTAAAAAATACAAATCCTTGCTCGTCAAAATCTTTCAACAAAACCATGCGTGAACTAGGTTGTCCATCGCTACTACAGCTGCTTACTGACATGGCTTCAGGCAGCAAAATACCTGACTTATTTGCATCTTCAAACCATTGCTTAAATAAGGGAAGTGGTGTTGAACCTGCAGGGATCTCAGGTAAAGGTAAGGCGACCCCTTGACCAAAAGTAAATAAGCAGCGTAATTTTTCGAGTAACGTCATAAAGGACAGCTTAGAATAACAGAAGAATGCATGGCGGTATTTTATCAGTATTTTGGTTAAAGAAAAGTGATAGTTATCAATATTTAACTATCACTTTTTTGTGCCTAATGATGATTGTTCATATAATTGAGTGTTAAATTGCTTAATAATTTAACACCAAGCTTCATGCCGCTTTCATCAATTTCAAACTCAGGGGTGTGGTGATCAGGTGCTTGAGAAGCTGGCGTTGTTTTAGCTCTTCCGCCAACGAACAAATATAGCCCGGGAACTTTTTCTTGAAAGAATGAAAAATCCTCTGCGCCAGTGACCGGATTGGTTAGTAGCGTATTTTCTGTCCCCGCCGTCGCTTGCAGTACGGGTAACATTTCACTCATCAGCTTTTCATTGTTATAGGTGATGGGATAACTGTAATCTAATGGTAAGGTAACAGTTGCTTGAGCGTTCATACTTTTGGCAATGCTAGTCGCTTTATTATGTACTGATTGATGAATGCGATGTCGAATTTCTGGGTTTAGTGTTCGAATAGTGCCGACAAGCTCCACTTTGTCAGGAATAATGTTTGAACGAGTCCCACCGTGGATCATACCGACAGTAACAACAGCGGCACTATCAATTAATTTCACTTCGCGGCTAACAATGGTTTGTAAGCCCATAATAATTTGTGCCGAAGTGACGATAGGATCAACACTATTCCAAGGGTAAGCGCCATGAGATTGCTTGCCACTGACGACAATTTTAAAAGGGTCAACAGCCGCCATTATCCCACCTTCGCGGTAATGCACTGTGCCCACTTCTTTATTTGAGCTGATATGTAAGCCAAAAATCACATCAACATCAGGTGAAGATAACACACCTTCTTTTACCATCACCTCAGCTCCGCCAGTTTCACCTTCGGGGGCACCTTCTTCAGCCGGTTGAAAGATAAACTTTACTTTTCCATGCAGTTTATCTTTCATTGAGGTTAATATTTTTGCGGCACCCATCAGCATGGCAATGTGGGTGTCATGGCCGCAAGCATGCATAACACCGACATCTTGGCCGTTGTATGTGGATTTCACTTTAGAGGCAAAAGGCAAGTTGACACTTTCTGTAACAGGCAAACCATCAATATCGGCACGCAGCGCAACCACAGGGCCGGGCTTACCAGAATCTAAAATGGCAACAACGCCTGTTTTTGCAATACCTGTTTGCACGTCTAGCCCTAAAGACTCAAGATAGCTTGCGATGGTTTTTGCCGTTTCAAATTCTCTATTAGAAAGCTCTGGGTATTGGTGAAAGTGACGGCGCCATTTAATAACATCGGTTTCAATTTGTGTTGCTAGGGTAGCGACTTGGCTCATGCTGTCGTGTTCTTTGGCATGACTCATCGTGGCTAACAGTACTAAAGGAAGTAGGCTGAGTGTAATAAATTTATTTTTATTGAATGCAAACATAGCTTTGGCTTTTATTGTTATAAGTTAATAAACCATACTTTATTTGCTAGAAGAAAACGAATAATAGTTAATGAAAATGAGTGTTACCAATCATTTTCATCATCAAGCAAGTCTTTCAGTCTTTTCTTCTCTTTGAGTTCGTCAATGCGCTTACGGGCTAGCAAGTTTTTTTGCGCCTGTAGTTGTGCTTCTTTTTCTGCAAGCTCATTGGCTTCGATATCGATAACTTGCTCGATTTCGTTTTGTTCAGCATCAATATCATCTAAAAAATCGTCATCACTTATCATCAGCTTTGCTCACTAAAAAATATGAAATGTTTCAATGTAGATACTAGTCAACATAGGCAAGTAATAAACTATTTTCAATAAAAATTTCTATTTTATATTAGCATTGCTTGTTAAACTCTTGTCCTATAAAGAGTTTAATTTGCAATTTGCATTATCATGGTAAATAACACGTTTAGAGACTGGTTAAAAACCCTTCAACAGCAAGCCTTTGCGTTAAATGAACGCCGTTTAGTTGTGCTTGTAGGTGATGATTGTTGGGCGCATTCACTTTTAAAATCTGCTGGTGTTATCGAAAAATCAACGCTGTGTAGCAATCGAGATTTTATATACGGTGATAACCCCCTGATCCAACCAAATATTGCTGTGAAAAGTTTCCGCGATAAACTTGGCAGTGAAAGTGATTTTGTTGTTTTTAGCCATAGTAAATTCTCAATTGATGCCTTGGCTGCGCTTTCAGGAACGCTAGTGGCGGGTGGTGTGTTATTTTTACACATTAATGATTATGCTACGCTAAGTACAAGCTTGTTTTTTAAGCGATTCTTAGCTGTGACTAACCGCTTTGCTGCGCATGTTGTTATTGAACAAAATAACTTTTCTTTGCCTGATATCGCCTGTAAACCAAGTGTTGCTAGTTCAGCGAACCAAGATAGCGTAGCGTACAAATATCATTGTAAAACGCAAGAGCAAGTCATTGCTGTTGAGGCGATAATGAAAGTGGCTAACGGCAAGCGAAAAAGACCGTTAGTGCTTACCGCTGATAGAGGCAGGGGAAAGTCATCGGCACTGGCGATAGCCTGTGCACAATTACTTATCGAAGCAAGAAAAGATAACCCGTTGCACATTGTTATTACTGCTGCTGATATCAATTCTCTTCAAATATTTTTTCAGCAGTTGCATGCAAGTTTACCAATTGGTCTGCTGGAGAATAGTTGTTTTACTTATGGTAATAGCTGTGTTGAATTTATCGCCATAGATCAACTTATTAAAAAACCTTCAACAGCAAGTTTAGTGCTTGTTGATGAGGCGGCGGCTGTTCCTGTGTATTTACTTGAAGAGCTAGCGACGCATAATCACCGTATGGTTTTTGCGAGTACCGTGCATGGCTATGAAGGAGCAGGGCGTGGTTTCACCTTAAAGTTTCAGCAAAAACTCACCATAATTTGCCCTAACTGGCGAAGTTTGCATATCAAACAACCGATCCGCTATCGCGAACAAGATCCACTTGAGCAGTTAATATTTGAAGCGTGTATGCTCAATGCTGAGCTAGATGATTTAGTCTGTAAAGATAGCGCTCTACTTACCGCGGGAACAAAAAGCAGTATTGAGACACTTGATGTCAATAGCTTAACCTTTAATTATTTTTCCGCGAGTATGTTAGCAGCAGATGAAGCGCTATTAGCACAGGTTGTTTCGGTGTTGGTAACTGCTCACTATCAAACTAAACCGAGTGATGTAAAAATGTTACTCGATAACCCTCATGTGCAAGTGCTTTGCTTGCTTGCTAACATCAACCAAAGGCAGCAGGTTATTGCCGTGGCTATGTTAATGCGTGAAGGGTGCTCAGGTGTTGAACAGCTGACAAAACATGATATTCAGTCGGTAAGCAATTCAAAAAGACGTTTAACTAACCAGTTCACACCACAGTCATTGTTAACGCAATGTGGTGTTGAGCAGGCTTTTGACTTTTACTATTTACGGGTTATGCGTATTGCTGTTCACGTACAATTACAGCATCAGGGAATTGGCGGTCATTTGTTAACACATATTGATAAATTTGCTCAATCACAAGGGGCTGATTTTATTGCTTCAAGTTTTGGCGCAACTAAATCATTACTGTCGTTTTGGCTCACTCATAATTATTATATGGCGCGACTTGGCTTTACTAAAGATAAGGCCAGTGGCGAGCATTCAGCGTTAGTATTAAAAGCTGTTAGTCCTCAGGCTTTTCAACTTGAATCAGCGATAAATCATGAATTTTACCGCAGTTTTGATTATTTACTGGTGGATGAATATCAAGGGATAGCAGCGGACTTAATTGCTTTAATTCAGCATTATTGCCCTAAAGCGTTACAAACTGAGTTAACCGCGCATGATATCGCTGCGGTAACAGCGTTTGTGCAAGGGCATAGGCAATACTCTTGTTGTGTGCTGAGTTTGCATTTATGGCTGAAAAAAAGGTTATTTAAATCAAACTTAGCAGAGCAGGCTGAGATAATGATTTTCATCAAACGCATTATGCAAAAGCACTCTATTGCAGAGCTATGTAAGCAACATGACTTCACTGGCAAAAAAGCACTTGAGCAATTTTTAAGAGCTAACATTTAATACCGACACTGGTTTAGTGATTACTTTGCCATTGCCAGTATTTTTGCATCACTAAATAATCGCAGCGTTTTTTTCCACAGCAGTTAATATCATCATGATGCAGTAATCTGCTTAAGTAGTAATTTATTGTTTTTGCTAAGCCTGAGCTTGGGTGCTCTTTGTAAGTTGATATGAGTAAGCTTAACCAACTTTCAAGCTGTAAAAAATCTGTTGAAGACTTTAAGCACATAATTGTTCCTCAGACGAAAGCTCAGTGTGTGCTGTACTCGTTAGTAGCGCTTGCCATAGAACTTTTTTAGCATCGGCGTTTAAACATTTACAGTCACTGCAATGAAGTAAGCCAGAGTTAAGTAGTTGGATCAGTATGTTACTGGGCAACTCAACTTGTATTTTACTTGCCATTGCCTTATTAAAAGTTTGAATAGACATCATCAATCCTGTATTTGTTAACGTTGAGATTAAGATAATCTACTTAATACCTAAATACAAATAAGAATTGTTATCATTTGTAGAAATACAGTGTCTTTATCATTAACTTAAGTACAATAAGGTTATTATTTGTGAACTAGGGTGTTATTGCGTGAGTATCGCTATTTGTGTAGAAAATTTAGTTAAGCAATACAAAGATGTTACAGCAGTTGATAATATTAGTTTCTCTGTTGAAAAAGGACATTGTTTTGGTTTGCTGGGACCAAATGGGGCAGGAAAAACCACGACAATAGAAATAATGGAAGGGATCATTGCAGCTAGTGCAGGGCAGGTTTTGTATCAAGGCAAGGAAGTTGATGCCAGTATTTCACAACAAATAGGCATCCAATTTCAACATACGGCATTACAAGATTTTTTAACGGTTAAAGAAACTCTCAATCTTTTTTCTTCCTTTTATCAGCAAACATTAGAGCAAGAGAGCCTTATCGAGCTTTGCGATCTGGGTGATTTTTTAGATCGAGATAATCGTCTACTTTCAGGTGGGCAAAGGCAACGCTTACTACTGGCGTTAGCATTGATTAACGATCCTGAGATTATTTTTCTTGATGAGCCTACCACTGGCTTAGATCCTCATGCGCGAAGAAATTTTTGGCAGCTTATTAAAAATATCAAAGCGCGAAATAAAACCATTGTCTTAACCACGCATTATATGGATGAAGCTGAGCAGCTTTGTGATGATATTGTTATTATGGATCAAGGCAGAATTATTGAGTCAGGCACGCCACATCAATTATTAACCAAGCACTTTCACGAGGTGTTTATTTACTTACCCCAATCACAAGTTCCAATAGAGTTGGTAGAAGAGCAGGCATGGAAAACACAAGGAGAGCGCATAGAAATTACCAGTGTTAATGTCGAACAAACACTCGCGCTGCTAATGAAAAACAATGTTTCTTTGGATGGTTTACATGTGAAATCAGCTAACTTAGATGATTTGTTTTTACACTTAACAGGACATTCTTTGAGGGAAGTTCAATGAATCTAACACGTTTTTTTGCCGTATTTAAAGCACGAAATATTGAGTTTTTCCGAGATAAATCTTCTTTAGGATGGAATTTAGCGTTTCCCGTGTTACTTTTGGTGGGCTTTTCTTTTATTTTTTCAGGTGATGGCCGTTCAGCTTATAAGGTAGGCATAGTGGCTCAAGTTGCTGAAAATGAAAACACTCGCTTAGCACCGGATATGACCAATACGCGCTTTATCGACTTTATTGAATATCAAAGCCTAGAAAGTGCAAAAGAAAAATTATCAAGACATACTCTAGATATGGTGATAGACAGTCAGTATCAACAATATTGGGTCAATGAGCAATCGGCAAAAAGCTATTTAGTAGAGCGAATTTTTAGCGAGCAGCTTAATGGCTATTCGCGATTAGAAACATCAGGTAAAAAAATTCGTTATGTTGATTGGGTGCTACCAGGCATTTTAGGCATGAATATGATGTTCAGCTGCTTGTTTGGTGTTGGTTACGTTATTGTTCGTTATCGAAAAAATGCGGTATTAAAACGCTTAAAAGCGACTCCCTTATCTGCATTTGAGTTTGTTTCAGCACAGTTATTGTCGCGGTTATTCATTGTTATGTTTATGTCTGTTGTGGTCTACAGCGGTTGTAACTTATTGTTTGATTTTTTTATGCTGGGCAGTTACGTCGATTTATTGATTGTTGGCATGTTAGGGGCTTTTTGTTTAATCAGTTTAGGGCTATTGGTGGCGAGTCGAAGTAAAAGTGAAGAATTAATCGGTGGCCTATTAAATTTAACTTCTTGGCCAATGATGATGCTTTCTGGTGTTTGGTTTAGTTTAGAAGGCGCCCCACCTGCATTAAAGGTTTTTGCAGATTTTTTACCCTTAACACATTTAGTTGCAGGGGCAAGAAAGGTTATTACCGAAGGGGCAACGTTAAGCGATATTAGCTATCACGTGAATATTTTGTTGATTATGAGTATAGCGTTTTTATCATTAGGCGCTTACTTTTTTAGTTGGAATACTGAGCGTTAATCGACAAAAGCTACTAAATAAAATACACTGTGGTCATACCTTTGAGTAAACTTTTTTGTAAAACTTTAATCGAGAAATTTAATGTCCGTTGTAATTAGTGGTACTGGGTTATTTACCCCGTCAGAAAGTATTTCCAATGATGAGCTTGTTGCGTGTTTCAACAGTTATGTAGATAAATTTAATAATGAAAATGAGCAAGCCATAGCGCAGGGTGAATTGACCGCTTTATCCTATTCTAGTAGTGCTTTTATTGAAAAAGCATCTGGTATTAAAAGCCGCTATGTCATGTCAAAAAGTGATATTTTAAATGTTGATTTAATGCGTCCAACCTTTAAAGAGCGTGCAAATGATGACTTGTCATTACAGGCTGAAATAGGAGTTGCAGCGGCAAAACAAGCAATGCTTGCCGCGAACAAAACGCCAGAAGATATTGATCTTGTGATTGTTGCTTGTGCTTATACTCAGCGTTCATATCCAGCAATGGCAATAGAGATACAGCAAGCCCTGGGTTGCGGTGGTTGGGCATTTGACATGCTAGTCGCGTGTTCAGCGGCAACCTTTGGTATTATTAATGCGGCTAATGCTATTCGCAGTGGCACCGCTAAAACTGTTTTGGTGATCAATCCAGAAATACTCTCACCACAAATTAATTACCGTGACAGAGACAGTCATTTTATTTTTGGTGATGTGGCAACAGCCTCTATTATCGAAGATGCATCTACGGCAACGGGTGAGCATGTATTTAAAATTATCGCAGAGCAGCCTATCACGCAATTTTCAAATAATATTCGCAGCAATATTGGTTATATGAATCAATGTAGCCCTGAAACAGCCCATGCTGATGATAAATACTTTATTCAGCAAGGGCGAAAAGTATTTAAAGAAGTATTGCCTATGGTGTCGAGTTTAATAGCTTCACAAATGGAAAAAGCACAGGTTTCGCCAAGCGATATTAAGCGCCTTTATTTACACCAAGCCAATATTAATATGAATAACTTTATTGGCAAAAAGGTATTAGGACGAGAGCCGGAAGCAGGTGAAGCGCCAATTATTTTAGATGAATATGCTAACACTAGCTCAGCAGGGTGTATTATTGCCCTACACAAATATCATGACGGCCTAAGCTCAGGTGATAAAGCCGTGCTTTGCTCATTTGGTGCTGGCTATTCGGCTTGTTGTCTTGTTTTAGAATACCAATAAGAATGTTCTAATTTTATTGTCAATTATCTCAATGTTTTAGGTAAAGCAGCTATAAGTAGCTGCTTTTTTATTGAGCTAATGACTACCACTCCTTGATAAGCTCTGTAATTAATTTTGCGGTTTCCTCAGGTCTTTCTAATGGAAACATATGACCACCATGGGTAGTTTTTAGCGTAATATTCTTATTCAACTTGACAAATTTCTTGAAAAAAATATGCGGACAAACATCGGTTTGTTCAGCGTAAACTAAGGTTGCAGGCACCTTGAGTTTATTTTTATAACTGGAAAGATTTTCGGCTAAGTTTCTAAAAATATCGGCTTCTACTTGCGCATCAAAAACTAGCTCTAATTGATTATTCCGTTCAATTATTCCATGACTGATGTAATCATTTAGGCAACGTTTATCAAAGTTTTTAAATAACTGTCTGCGCGCAAATAATTTGGCAATATCTGTGCCTAACGGCCAATGAGTACGTCTTACTTTTGCTTTGCCGGCAGGACTAAACTTATCGATGAGTTTAGTTTTTTTCACATACTTCATTGCTAAGGCTGTAGTGCCAGTTACCACAGGGGGATCTAGCATGAGTACGCCTCGGAACAATTCGGGCTGTTGGCAGGCGGCAATAAAGGCAATAACGCCCCCAAAAGAATGGCCGACACTGATCACTTTTTCCTGCTTATTAAGCACCAGTTGTTGTTTCACATAGTGAATGAGCTCATCCACTAAAGGTTGCCAATTGTCTTGAACAGGGTAGTTTTCATCATGGCCATACTTTTCATGGCCGATCACTTGATACGGCTGAGGTAAATAGTTAAAGAGTGTTTGATAACTTGATACCGGAAAACCGTTAGCATGAACGAAGTTAATTAAGGTGTTGGGCATTTTTATATAAAGATAAGGACTCAATGCCCACCAAGTTAAACAGGTGTTTGAATTTTGTCAATGCTTTCGTCAGTATTCCCGTTGAAATGGTATTTTTTACATTAAAAAACCCAGCAAAGCTGGGTTTTAAGTATTTGAACAGTTTGAAGTTTTTTGATTTAGCTTAAAATTCTTCTAACATGTACTCTAATGAGTCTTCGTAAGCTCTAAGCTCTTTTTCTAGTTGGTATTTATCTCTAAGCTGTTCAATTTCACGCCATTTCCTTTTTTTGCTTGGCGTTGCTTTTGCTTTGGCTGGTTGACTAATTGATTCTAAAACTTGGTTTAAATTATCCATAAAGTACCCCTTAAATGGTAAAACACAAATCAACTGCCCCTTTTTAATACCATATTTTTTGAGCAAAGCAAATAAAAAACGCACAATTCAGTTAAAAATTGTGCGTTTACAGAAGAGTTTAATTAGTTAATGTATCGCTAAAAAAAGTAAAAGTGCCAGCTATAAAAGCTCAGCTAATTGCTTTTCAAGTTTAACTTGATCGATAGCAAAATTGCGAATACCTTCGCTTAGCTTTTCTGTCGCCATAGCGTCATCATTCATTTGCCAGCGGAATTGCCCTTCGGTAAGTGGCGCTTCATTACTTGCTTGCACAGTGCTAGGCGTGAGTTTTTGCTCAACAGTGTCATGGCTTTGCGCTAACTCATCCATTAATTGCGGACTGATAGTTAATCTATCGCAACCTGCCAAGGCTAAAATTTCACCTTTATTTCTAAAGCTTGCACCCATCACAACAGTGTTGTAACCCTGTGCTTTGTAGTAGTTATAAATACTAGTGACAGAAACAACGCCAGGATCTTCATCACTTGGATAATCTGTGCGGCCAGTGTCTTTTTTGAACCAATCTAGAATTCTCCCTACGAATGGAGAAATTAGATATGCGCCAGCTTCAGCACAAGCTCTTGCTTGGGCAAAACTAAAGAGTAATGTTAGGTTACAGTTAACACCTGATTTTTCAAGCTGTTCAGCAGCTTTAATGCCTTCCCATGTTGAGGCAAGCTTGATCAAAATACGATCATTGCTGATGCCAGCTTCATTGTACATAGCCATTAATTTATGTGCTTTGGCAATTGAAGCTTGGGTGTCAAATGATAAGCGAGCATCAACTTCTGTTGAAATACGACCAGGGACAATTTTTAAAATTTCTAAGCCAATGAGAACAGATAACTTGTCTGCGGCATCAATCACTTGTTGCTCAGCATCATTTGATTGTGCTTTAGCCCAAGTAACAGCATCGCTAAGTAATTGCTGATAACCGGGTAAGGCAGCGGCCTTTAATAATAGTGATGGATTAGTTGTTGCATCTTGCGGGTGAAATTTAGCAATTGCTTCAATGTCGCCGGTATCGGCTACAACAGTGGTCATTTGCTTTAATTGTTCAAGTTGAGAAGGAGAGTTTGTCATGACAGTACCTAAGCGTTTTTGCTAAAAATAAAAATTGTGTATTTAGTTGGTGAAATATTACTACATAAAACAAGAAAAGTACCCATTAAAACTGTATTTGTCACGAAGTTTTCGTAGTTTTCCTTAATTATTTTAGTAACAATAACTCAGCTATTACAGTTTAAAGAGATAATGCGTTATGTTCGCATTTATCCTATGATATAGTCACGTTATAAAGATGTAATCAATAGAATAAGAATTTACTTATGTTACTTGTTGTTTCCCCTGCTAAAAAACTCGATTTTGATACTCCATTAGTTACGCAAGAATATAGCCAAGCAAGCTTATTGGAGCACAGTGAAATATTAATAGAACGTTGTGTACAGTTGTCACCCGCTGAAATAGCCTCTTTGATGAAGTTAAGTGATAAATTGGCTGGTTTGAATGCTGCGCGCTTTGGTCAGTGGTCATTGCCTTTCACCCCTGAAAATGCTCGCCAGGCTATTCTTGCTTTTAATGGCGATGTTTATAGTGGTTTAGATGCTTATTCTTTTTCTGATGCCGATTTTAGTTTTGCTCAAAAGCACTTTCGTATTTTATCTGGTTTATATGGCTTATTAAAACCACTTGATTTAATGCAAGCCTATCGCTTAGAAATGGGCACTAAACTTGATAATGCTCGCGGCGATAATTTATATCAATTTTGGGGCGATATTATTACCCAAGAGCTAAATTTAGCACTTGCTGAGCAAGGAGATCAGATTTTAATAAATCTTGCTTCTAATGAGTATTTTAAAGCCGTTAAGAAGAAAACACTTGATGCAGAGATTATTACCCCTCAGTTTAAAGATTGGAAAAATGGTCAGTATAAAATGATCAGCTTTTTTGCTAAAAAAGCGCGAGGTTTGATGGCGAGATATATCATTCAGAATCAGCTAACGCATGTTGAGCAATTGAAAGCTTTCAATTTGGCCGGTTATGAATATAGTGGTGACTTAACTCAAGGTAACGATTGGGTTTTTACTCGAAAGCTAGAAAGTTAGCATAGCAAAATATTTACATTAAAAGGGAACTAAAATGTTAACGCTTTTAGCAAAATTATTGACGGCATTGAATTCAGAAAGTTCAATCAGGCAAATCTCATTGGCAATCGCTTTGGGCTTGATTGTTGGCTTATCGCCATTGTTTAGCTTGCATAATATCATTATCTTATTTTTTGTGATGCTGATCAGAGTACACTTAGGTAGCTTTATTTTGGCTGTTGGCTTCTTTTCAGGCTTGAGTTACTTACTCTCTCCATTGATTGTTGCTGTAGGTGAATCCTTACTTACTGCAAACAGTTTGTCAGGCATTTTTACGGCACTTTATCAAACAAGCTTTTTTAAACTTGCCCATTGGCATCATACTTATACATTAGGAGCACTTGTTTTAGGTGCACTCCTTGCTGTGCCTTTGTATTTCTTTTCAAAGTTTATTATTGAAAAGTATCGCGTTCATATTATGGCTTTTTTTGAACGCTTTAGATTGGTTAAAGCATTAAAAGCATCGAAATTTTATCGCTTGTATTTAGAGTTTTCAGGGCAGGGTAGCTCACTAGGAGGTGCGCTATGAACTCAGCAGTAGCGAACAATAAAGGGATTAAAAAGTTTATCCGTTTTCAGGGATTATTAGGGTTTCTGGCGATCATGTCTCTTATTATTGCCTTGTTGTATATATTTGCAGAGTCTTTAGTTAAAAGTGCCATTGAGCAGGGCGGAGGTATGTTATTAGGCGCAGAGGTCAATGTCGCGTCAGTTGAGTTAGAATATTCCCCCTTAATTTTGACGGTTAATGGGCTAGAGGCCACGGATGCTGAGCAGCCTAGCCATAATATGTTGAGCTTTAAGCAGGCAAGTGCAGGCATTGATGTTTGGCACTACCTTCTAGGCAAAACTATTATTGAGCAGCTTGATATCGATTCGCTTGAGTTTATGACTAAACGAGAAAAAGCAGGGGATGTTTATCGTCAGAAAACGCTTGATGATGAATTAAATGCTCAAACAGAGCAATCTTTACTGCCGTCGGTGAACTTACAGTTACCCGATGTTAATGCTTTACTTCATAACGACAACTTACAAACCGTTAGAGCGGCGCAAAATTTACAAAGCGGTTATAAGGAAGAAAATGCCAAGCTAGCAGCGTTGAAAGAAAAATTGCCTAGCAAGGCTAAGTTAAAAGCTTATCAAGTCAAAGTAAAAAGTATTGGCGAAATGAAAGTGAAAAACCTGGCTGATTTTAATAAAGTCAAAGCTGAATTTGATGCATTAAAAGTAGCTTTTGAAGCAGACCAAGCAAGGGTTAAACAAGCTCAAGAGCAACTATTGGCATCGAAAGAGCGCCTGTCTAACCAGCTAACAACGTTGAAAAATGCCCCTGAAAAAGACTGGCAAACTATTGAGAAAGAATATCAACTTGATAATGTCGATACAGAAGATTTTGCCCATATACTTTTTGGAGAAAAAGCACGTGGTTATTATCAAAAAGCAGAGACACTCTATCAACGTATAGCGCCTATGCTATCGAAATCAGCGGCTGAGCAGAATGGCCAAGTAGATCGCAGCGCCGCAACAGGGCATTTTATTCACTTTGATGAAGCAAACCCCTTGCCTGAGTTTTTAATTAAAAAAGCCACGCTTTCTATGGTGCTTAGTCAAGGTGATTTTATTGTTGATGCGAAGGAGTTGACCCATCAACATTGGCTTAGGGGCAAACCAAGTGAGTTGAAGTTTACCTCAACAAATTTATTGGCAACGGGACAGATGACGATTAATAGCCAGTTTTCAGTAGAGAAGTCGGGTGATTTAGTGGGGAATGGCCAATGGTTAGTCAAACAATTAGTACTAGAAAGTATTGATTTAAACGAAACTGAGTCGTTATCACTCACTTTAAATAAGGGAGAATTAGCAGGTAAGGGAGACTTTACCTTTAACCAGCAAAAACAACGTAGTCATATTGGCAGTAATAATCACTTCATCTTAGAAAGTGCCAAGTACCAAGGTCAAGCAAGCTCGACTTTTGCTAATATGCTGCTTGATACTTTTAAAGCATTAGAGAGCTTAACGTTAGATGTGAGTCTAGACGGTGAGATAGCTGATCCTAAATTATCACTGTCATCCTCTTTAGATAGTGTGTTAAAAGGTGCGTTTGAAAAGCAAATTGCCAATAAGCTTAATGATTTTAAAGGCAAGGTTAATACTGGGCTAAACGACAAACTAACGCAAAGTTTGCAGATGAACTCTAAAGACAAAGTTGAGCTGATAAATTTTGAAACCTTACTTACGGATACTGATAATGCTTTAGAAACCTTGAAAAATTCTGATGTTGTAAAAGAGCAGCAGAAAAAATTACAAGATAAAGCGACAGATAAGTTGAAGGATAAATTAGGTGATTTATTTGGTTGATGTCATCTTAGATCAATTTCAAAAATTACATACTTCAATTAACGAAAAAATATAGGGATTTAAATGGGGTTATTCAAAGTTACAGGTCTTCTTGCTGTTGGTATGCTTATTGGGTATTCACTTACATTACTATCTAATGAGGGGCAAGGTCTTTCAGATAAAAGAACTCAGTATATTGAAAGAAAACTAACTAATGAACAACATAGTGATTTAGCTTTAGTAAAAGCGCAGGAACTGACAGTAGCAAATCAAATGCCTTGTCCCCATCAAAACAGTCAGTTGTCAAAAGATGAAACTAATAGCGTGAGTGAAATTACATCGATTATAAAAATAAATTCTAGCCTCAAACAGAAATACAAAATACTTGAGCAAGAACTACGGCAATCGGAGCAAAAGATTAAGTCTTTGAATAGGCAAATCGGAGAATTAGATGAAAGTGATGTTACCGACAAAGAATTGTTAGCATTAGTGCCAAAAGACTATGAGAATTTAGTTGTTAATTTTAGGGGACAAACGCGCGATGAAATATTTGATTTTCATCATCAGCCAGAAGATCTAGATAAGGGCTTCGATCTTAGTCATAACATATCTTCTTTTATAGTGAGTCATGCTTATAGTTTTGGTGTTGAGTTAAATTCAGTAGTTTGTAAAAAATCATTTTGTGAACTCCTTATTAATGAAAAGGAACGCCCTAGTTGGGATCGTATTTATCACGATATGACAAGACAAGAATGGTGGGGTTTTAACTCAACAAATTCCTCATCTACTACTGATGAAGATGGTAATATTTTCATTTATTATTTTATGTCCATCCAGCCTACAAAAGAAGAATAGTACCTCAGAAAAATCTTGCCGAATAGTTGTAGATTGAACTTATAGAAATGCCAATAAAATTACGTATAAAGCCAGCTTTGCTGGCTTTTTCGACTAGTCAGACTAAATAAAACCTTATTACCCAAAAGTATCAATTCAGGCTTGAGCTAATATAGTTAAGATTTCGCTTTAGTCTTTTTCGCTTTTTTCTTTGCTTGTTTTTTGGCTTTGGCTTTTTTTTGTGCCGTGGTTAATTTCACTTTTGCTTTTTTGCTAGCAACACGCGCTTCTTTATTATGTGGGCGAAGCTCATCAATCACTCGACGCTGCAGACGTTCGTTTTGATAACGTTCAATTTTACCAATAACAGACATATCATGGGCTTCAACTAACGATATTGCGGTACCTTTAGAGCCAGCACGACCTGTGCGGCCAATGCGATGAATATAAATATCAACTTTGCGTGGCATATCAAAATTTACTACATGGGTAATTTCGTCAATATCTAAACCACGAGCAGCAACATCAGTAGCAACAAGCACTTTTATTTCGCCACTTTTAAAACGCTCAATTGCTTTATTACGCTTGTCTTGGGGCATTTTTCCTTCTAGCCAAACACAAGGTAGCTCTTCTGCATATAATTTGCCTGACAAGTACTGCACTGTTTCACGCTTATTGGCGAAAACTACTGTTCGTTCAACGTCTTCTTGTTTGAGAATATTGACCAGTAAATTCAGCTTATGTTGTGCATTATCTGCTAAGTGCAACCATTGGTGAATTTTCGCTTTTTCTTTACGGGAAGGGTTTGATTCTAAAAACTCTGGCTCGTTGAGCACGTCTTTGGCAAAACGAAGTACACCTGCACCTTCTAATGTTGCTGAAAAAAGCATGGTTTGTTTACGCCAACGCGCTTCACCAACAATGCGGTTGATTGTTTCTCGAAAACCCATATCTAGCATGCGATCTGCTTCATCAAGTACTAAAATTTCGATTTCGCGGGCATCAAATTGTTCGTTTTCTATGTACTCTAATAAGCGCCCTGGTGTGGCGACAAGAATATCGGTTGTACTGTTTAGGATATCATTATGACTACCGTAGTTAACGCCTCCGGTGATCACACCTGTTTTCATATTGGTTAGTTTAGTGATTTTCTCACTGTCTTCGCCAATTTGAATCGCCAGCTCCCGGGTTGGCGTTAAGATTAATACTCTAGGAAAGCCCGGCTGAGTACGAGGGTAATCTAATAAATGTTGTGCAATAGGCAATAAAAAAGCGGCGGTTTTACCTGTGCCTGTTGGCGCTGAGGCCAGAATATCCTTACCTGTCATAGCTTGTGGAATAACCAAGTCTTGAATAGATGTTGGTTTTTTGAAGCCAAGCTCTTTCACAGCGGCTAATAATTCAGAGTCGAGATCAAATTGCTCAAACATAGAGGGAGTTCACTAAAGGTTGGGGAATATCAATATTGTGGCAATTATAGTGTTTTTTCTCACTAACTTGTAGCTTTTATCTTGAAACTTACATTTGTGTGTATTCAGTTAAAATTTGCTCGCACCACTGCTCAATGCGTTGTTCACTTAATTCATATTGATTGTCTTCATCAAGCGATAAGCCAACAAAGTGGCTGTTATCTTCAGTAAGGGCTTTTGAAGTGGCAAATTCATAGCCTTGATTGGGCCAATAGCCAATGATTTGTGCACCTTGTGCTGTAACTTGATCATGTAACATGCCCAGTGCATCTTGAAACCAGTCTGTGTAGCCTATTTGGTCGCCCATGCCAAATAAAGCAATAATCTTATTATTAAGATCTAGGGTAGAAATATCTTGCCAGCATGACTCCCAGTCTTCTTGCAATTCGCCATAATCCCATGTGGAAATTCCCAAAATAATGACATCATAATCAAGGCACTGGGCTAATGGCACATCTTTAATATTATGCAAGTCAACAAGCTCTTCACCAATGGTTGCTTGAATTTTCTCCGCGGCTATTTCTGTATAGCAGGTAGTTGAGCCGTAAAATAAGCCGATTTTCATATAAGATTGCCTAATTATAATGATTGGATACACATTTGATGGCGATTTTAACAAAAGCATTTAGTACAATTCAATTTATTGTTGCAAAGTTAGGGTAACGACTGTAATTTCATTGACAACAAAGCGGTCTGTATTTTTACGTGACTATTGACTGAAGAAGATTAGGAAAATTAAGTATGTTTAAGAAGGTTTTAATTATTGGCGGATTAGCCGTTGCCGCTGTAGGTGTGTTTTTTTCAGTGAACGAGTCAGCTATAGCAAATAACGCGGCGGTACCAGCGAGTATCGCGAAACCAGCAGAATCGGATCCTACCCAATTGAATGCTGAGTTTTTAAAAGCAAAAATTAAAGGTAAGCTAGGTTTAGAAGTTGAAAAAGTTGAAGCGACACCAGTACCAGGTATTGCGTTATTGATTACCAACCAAGGCTTGTTCTACGCCAGCTATAATGGCGATTACTTTATTCAAGGCAAAGTTTACAGTTTGGTGACAGAAGTGACCGATCTCGCTGAGGAAAGTTTAGCTAATATGCGCCTTGAAGGCATGGATAAATTTAAAGACGATATGATTGTTTTTAAAGCGAAGGATGAAAAGTATGTGGTGACTGTCTTCACCGATATCACCTGTGGTTATTGTCGCAAAATGCACAAGCAGATGGCTGATTATAATGATCGCGGTATTACTTTCCGTTATTTAGCTTATCCGCGTGCTGGTATTAAAGACAGAACCGGTAATTTCAGTCAAGGTTTTAAAGACTTGCGTTCAGTGTGGTGTGCTGACGACCCAGAAGCGGCCATGACCTCAGCTAAAAATAGCCAAAATGTTGCGTACCGTATCTGTGATAAGCCAATCGAAGGTCAGTTTAATTTTGGTCGTCAAATTGGGGTTAATGGCACTCCGGCAATGGTGTTATCAAATGGTATGATGGTGCCTGGTTACCAGCCTCCAGCACAGTTAGAGCAGTTATTAAAAAGCTTATAATTAACCCTCATTTATGACCATAACAATATCTCGTCGAGAGCAGGTAAGTGATAGTCACTTACCTGCTAACTTACCTGACATCATAAGACAAATCTACGCAAGTCGCGGTGTCAATTGTGAGCAAGAGCTTGATCACCAAGTTAGCAATTTACTGGGACTCAATGCTGATAGCGCTCAGCTAAAAGGGTTAATACCTGCGTGTGACGTTTTATTCCCTGCAATAGAGAAGAATTTAGCCATTGTTATTATTGGTGATTTTGATGCTGATGGCGCCACCAGTACCGCATTGATGATGTCAGCATTAACTATGTTTGGCAGTCAAAATCACAGCTTTTTAGTGCCTAATCGTTTTGAATATGGTTATGGCTTAACCCCCGAAATAGTCGATATTGCCGCCAAACAAGGCGCGCAAGTATTAGTGACTGTTGATAATGGCATCAGTTGTATCGCGGGTGTTGATCGGGCCAAAGCACTTGGTTTACAGGTGGTGGTGACAGACCATCACTTACCGGGAAAAACCACCCCCAATGCCGATGCTATTGTGAACCCTAATCAAATAGGTTGTCAGTTTGCTAGCAAGGCGTTAGCAGGCGTTGGTGTTGCTTTTTATCTTATGTTAGCGCTGAGAAAGTATTGCCGTGAGCAAGATTACTTTAGCAAGCGAGGAATACCTGAGCCTAATATTGCGCAATTATTAGACTTAGTCGCTTTAGGCACGGTTGCAGATGTTGTTCCCCTTGATGCTAATAATCGTATTTTGGTGGCGCAAGGCTTGAAACGTATTCGCGCAGGGCAAACTCGTCCTGGTATTCAAGCCTTAATTGATATTGCCAAGCGCGATCAAAGCCAGTTGGTGGCCAGTGATTTTGGTTTTGCTTTAGGGCCGCGTATTAATGCCGCAGGTCGTTTAGATGATATGGCTTATGGTATTAACTGTTTACTTGCTCCTGATTTAGCAAACGCTAGAGTAATGGCACGTGATTTAGATGATCTCAATAAAGCGCGCCGAGAAATAGAGCAGGGAATGCAAGTTGAAGCTGAAGCTATATTTAAATCATTAAATTTTGCCCAAGAAACACTGCCAAGTGCTATTGCTTTGTACCAAGAAGATTGGCATCAAGGCGTCATTGGTATTGTAGCAGGACGGCTAAAAGAGAAATTTCATCGTCCTTGTATTGTTTTTGCTAATGGCAGTGACGAGGCAGAAAAAAATGCTGAGATAAAAGGCTCAGCGCGCTCTATTGCGGGTTTACATATTCGTGATCTACTTGAGCATATTTCCAGTCAACACCCTGATTTAATCTTAAAGTTTGGTGGTCATGCCATGGCGGCGGGCTTGTCGATTAAATCGCAAGACTTTAAAACATTTCAGCAAATATTTAATGACACCGCTGAGCAGTGGCTGACTGAAGAGCATTTGCAATCGGTTTTGTTAAGCGATGGTGAGTTGCCTCTTCAATACATGACTTTAGCGTTTGCCGAGCAGTTAAGAAACGCTGGTCCATGGGGGCAAAACTTTCCCGAGCCTTTATTTGATGATGAGTTTACCCTTGTTCAACAGCGACTTGTGGGTGAAAAGCATTTAAAGCTCGTGGTGCAAAAAGCAGGGCAAGTTTTTGATGCTATCGCTTTTAATATTGATGTCAAAGCATGGCCAAACTCAAGCGCTGAAAAAGTACAATTAGCTTATCAGCTCGATATTAATGAGTTTCGCGGTAAACGCAGTGTACAACTCATGGTAAAACACATTGCTTTAGCCAGTTGCTAAAGCAATATACAAATATAAATATTACTGATTTTCAGTACCTTTCAAAATAATATCTCGTACCTCTTTGGGTAAGTTTAATAAAGCTTTAGCATCTTTAGTGTCTATATACTCTATTAATATATTCGCCAATAGATTAGCGTCTTGATAATTACTCTGTTGCTTTAAATTTAAGGTAACTGCCTTAAAAATATCGCTATCATCAAGGTTTATACTTAATACTAACAATAGCTTGAAATCATTTTCAGTTAACAGTTTTGAATCAAGCATTAATTTTATATTATTTATTGTTAATTTTTCATAGCTGTATAGGGAAATAATAAAGTGTGGAATGGAATGGAAAACAGTATTACTTTTTTCAAATTTAATATAATTATTAACCCATTCTTTAAAAGAACTACTAGGAATTAGCCTAACTCCATTCTGTATTATTTTGACAAGGAATGCTTTATCTGATTTAGTGTTTTTAATTCTTAGTGCTTCAATTAATTTTACTTCTGAAAATATTATCGCATACAGTGCTTTTTCATTTATCTCTGATAATTGTTTTGATAACTTGGTAAATGTTCGAATATTAATCTTTTTATTATGTTCTTCAATGACTATTAAAAGCAATGCTAGGACAGTGCGCTTTAAGTTTTGTTCTATTGCTTCTATAGGTAAAGACGTAAGTAGCTGTTCAGCTATCTTGATATAGGCACTTTTTTGGCCACTAAAAAGTTTTAGCATGAAAGCCTTTAATTGCTTTTCAAACTCAGTGTAACTATCTTGATTGAACTTAATAAATTCGTTCACAATACGCTGAGTTTCAGTATAGTTTTTAGCTCTAAAAGCAGACTCAAAATTTTTCATTGCTGCTACTACATGAGGATCTGGCGCTTCACTGGTCAGTGCTGAATTAACAATATCCTTAGTTAAGCATTTAATGCCTAATAAGTTTATGCTATCGCTAATATTACTGTTATCTTTTTTATTAAGCTGTTTTAATTCGGTGGCGGTAAAAAAATGTCTAATAAGATCAACGGCTAATTTAACAGGCGCACCTCGGTTGTCCTTAACGCTTAGTACCATACGCAGTAGAGGTTCAGCTATCTCATAATATGACTGTCTGCCGTATTGAGTCGCTTCAACAAAGCCTGACTCTTTTAATTTTTTTAACTGGCTGGACGCTGTTTGTTGACTGATATGATTTTTTTTCGCTAATTCTTGTACCGTCACCGCACCCGATTCACGACATAAAAACATAATGAGCTTGCGTTGCTGTGGTGATAATTCCATCATTTTTGCTTGATAATAAGGGGTTAACTCATCAAGCATTTTCATGATGGGGCCAGTAAAATCATCTAAGCTATCAGCTTTAATAAATTGAGAAAATAATACGTAAATTCTAGGACTTCCACCTGCCAAATGATGTAGAGCCCTCACTCTGGAGCGACCTTGTTCCGTTTTCAATAATTCAACTAACTCATTATTATGATCTCGTTTAGCAATGTTAATTAAAAGCTGTATGGCATCTTCTAGGTTGAATTTTTCTAGGTGCGTGATGGTAAAAAAACCATAAAATGGTTTGCTTTTTAAAGTGACGCCTGAGAACAGAGATTGAGTAGCCGCTATTATGGTTATTTGCCCCGTATTTTGAATAAGCGCTCTTAATTTTTCTTGCCCTTCAGTGTTAAGTCCTTCAAAAATAATATTGAGGTTTTCTGTTAATAAAACCAGCACCTTCCCTGATAAAGAGGATAGTAGTAATTTTTCTGCACTATATTCAGCATCAGTGAGATCTTGCTCAAATAAGGCTTCAATATCAGCATTATCTATTTGCTGATACTCATTATTAATTCCTTGTAGCATTTTCACTAATAAATCTAAGTAGGAAGAAATTCCCCATTCCTCTTCACGTAACCAAGTTAGTAGCATTTTATCTTTAAGTGCGGAGTCTTGTTTTAATTGATGGTAGAGCATAGAAATAAGGTGAGTTTTTCCTATACCTCGAGGGCCAACAAGTAAAGAAAAGTGCTTGTTTTTTTCTAAGACACTGCTTTTATGTTTCTCATAAAGGGAAGTTAGTAACTTTTCTCTTTTTACAAATATATTCTGCAATGTTTCAGCATCTAAGACGCTGGGAGTATAGAGTGGGATGTTGTTTTCAATTTGCATAATTATTTCCAGTTATCCTCGATGGGTACCCCACCATTTTTTAATTAGCGGGAAGGCAAAGTCATATTGGCCACTGTCTGCGTTTTTTACTAAATAATGATCCGCGGCGAGTAAGTTTTCTAAATCTTGTCTAGTTAATCCAGCAGGCTCCTGCGATAAAATATCTAGAATAAGTTGATAGAAAATGAAGTGCTCACCGTAATATTCTTTTAAACGTGAGTCGTAATGCCTTAAATTCCATGTGTCATTGGCATCAACAAAGGCTAGGTTAATCTCTTGTTCAATAGTGGCAATAATGACAGGAGATTCATTATTTAATATTGAGGTAATTAGATGATGAATATAATAGGGAACACAATCTACCGATTTTGCTAATTGAAATGCGAAGTTATTATCTAGTACTTTTAGGTTTTCACCATGCAAAAGTTGATTAATCAGCTCTATTGCGTCTTTATTTTGTAATGGCGGTAGATTAATGACTTGCATATCATTTACTGGCTCATTAGTTAATGATGATGCTTTTAAAGATTTTAGTACATGATGTAAGCCTATAGAGCCTGTAAAAATCATCCTGACATTACTGTGATTTTGTCGAGCTAGACGTAGATTATCCAGTAAATTAGCAGCAACCGCTTCGCCTTCATGTTTGATGATCTTTTGCAGCATCCAAGGAAATTCATCCCATATCATCAACAATACTTTATTTTCAGTCTTGTAAAGCTTGGCAAGTTCATTAATGATGTTTTCAAGTACAGACATCCAGTTAGGCTCTTCTTTTTTAGAAACAGTTACCCCAAATATTTTCCAATCAGAGAGTTCTTTTCTTACCGAGCCAATTAATGATTTGCCTTTAGTAATGATATTTTGGTGCTCAAATAAATCATCAACTAACCTGTTCACAAATTCTTTTATGGTTGAGATACCTTCGACATCACGGAGTATTACCGTATATTCTTCATTGGGTTGTGCACACATCTTGCGAATAACACTTGATTTACCAATACGGCGCTCAGAGGTGAGAATAACGCTTTGTTGAGCTATTCTT
This sequence comes from Colwellia sp., assembly GCA_026196955.1. Classification (GTDB taxonomy): domain Bacteria; phylum Pseudomonadota; class Gammaproteobacteria; order Enterobacterales; family Alteromonadaceae; genus Colwellia. The sequence continues at coordinate 38,753 of JAPHTO010000106.1, forward strand.
TGCCATAAATTGTCAATGAACTTATCTCTGCCGATTACCTGTTCTGGGGCGATTAAGCCCCCTGCGTTTACTCTCATCTTATAATCCTTTTAGATTTCTTGAATCTAATAATACACCAAAACCAACGTACGTCAAATTTGATGTACGTTGGTTTTGGTGTGAATAAATACTGCTAATTCGCGTTTTATGTTAGTTTTTGAAAATTAATAGTTACAGTGGATAGCGTTAGCCGTTTATTTACTCACTTTTTTAAGCTACAATGCCCGACTATTTTTTAGCTGTGAAGTTAATGAAAACGGCGATTAGAAGGCTTATGTTCGAAGGCTTATGTTTGAAATAAATCCTATCCTAAATAAATTAAAAGAAATTCGTGAACGTGCTGACTTGCTTCGGGGGTATCTTTGACTACGATGTTAAAGCTGAACGTTTAGTTGAAGTATCACGAGAGTTAGAATTACCTGATGTTTGGAATGAACCTGAACGCGCGCAAGCGTTAGGGAAAGAACGCAGTGATTTAGAAGCCGTGGTTAATACCATTGTTGAATTGGAATCTGGCTGTGAAGATATTGAAGGGTTGGTCGAACTAGCGGTTGAAGAAGAAGATCAAGATACCTTTGATGATGCTCAAACTGAAGCTGAGGCGTTAGACGCTTTACTGGTAAAACTTGAATTTCGCCGTATGTTTTCTGGCGAACAAGATAGCAACAACTGTTATTTAGATATTCAATCAGGCTCTGGCGGTACCGAAGCGCAAGATTGGGCTGAAATGCTGATGCGCATGTATTTGCGTTGGGGTGAAGCGCATGGCTTTAAAGCCGAGGCGATTGAAGTTACTGATGGTGATGTTGCGGGTATTAAAGGCTGTACCATTAAATATACTGGTGAATACGCTTATGGTTGGTTGCGCACCGAGACGGGTGTACATCGATTAGTGCGAAAATCACCGTTTGATTCATCAGGCCGTCGACATACGTCGTTTGCATCAGCGTTTATTTACCCTGAAATTGACGACAATATTGAAATTGATATTAATCCTGCTGATTTGCGTACCGATACGTTCCGTGCTTCAGGTGCGGGTGGACAGCATGTTAATAAAACGGATTCGGCTATTCGTATAACGCATGAGCCAACGGGCGTGGTGGTGCAGTGTCAAAGCGATAGATCGCAGCATAAAAATCGCGCTAGTGCGATGAAAATGCTAAAAGCCAAGTTATTTGAATTAGAAATTCAAAAACAAAATCAAGATAAGCAAAATTTAGAAGACGGTAAATCAGATATAGGTTGGGGAAGCCAAATCCGCTCGTATGTTTTAGATGACAGCCGTATTAAAGATTTAAGAACTGGTGTTGAAAACCGTAACACCCAAGCCGTTTTAGACGGTGATTTAGATAAGTTTATTGAAGCCAGCCTGAAATCTGGTTTGTAATTTTAAAGTGTTGGTTAGTCCTTAGGTTGATGACATTGACAGCCTAGCAAGTGACCGACAAAATTAGTAGAGAATATATAATGACTGACAATGCAAAAAACAGCCAAAATAATCCAACTGCGGCACAAGATGAAAATAAGCTGATCGCAGAGCGCCGTATTAAGTTAGAAAAAATCCGTTCAAATTGCTCTGCAAACGGTTTTCCAAATGACTTTAACCGTGAACATTTAGCGGCTGATATTCAAGCAGAACATGGTGAAAAAACCAAAGAAGAGCTTGAAGCATTACAACTAACTTATGCCATTGCTGGTCGAGTTATGGCTAAGCGTGGACCTTTTTTAGTTCTACAAGATATGTCTGGTCGCATTCAAGCTTATGCTGAAAAAACCGTACAAAAAGAAATTAGAGCTAACTCAGGTAGCTTAGATATTGGCGATATTGTTGGCGTTAAAGGTATTTTACATAAATCAGGTAAAGGTGATCTTTATGTCAATATGGATCATTACCAATTGCTTACTAAGTCATTACGTCCATTGCCTGAAAAATTCCACGGCTTATCAGATCAAGAATTGAAATATCGTCAGCGCTATGTCGATTTAATTATCAATGAAGGCACACGTAACACCTTTAAAATGCGTTCAAAAATTGTGGATGGTATTCGTAGCTTTCTCGTTTCTCGTGACTTTATGGAAGTTGAAACGCCAATGCTACAAGTGATCCCGGGTGGTGCAACGGCCAAGCCTTTCCAAACGTACCACAATGCGCTTGATATCGACATGTTCTTAAGAATTGCCCCTGAGCTTTACTTGAAACGTTTAGTGGTTGGTGGTTTTGAACGTGTTTTTGAAATTAACCGTAATTTCCGTAACGAAGGTTTGTCAACGCGCCATAACCCAGAATTCACCATGATTGAATTCTACCAAGCTTATGCTGATTATAATGACTTGATGAACCTTACAGAAGATATGTTACGTACTATCGCTCAAGATGTACTTGGCACTACTATGGTTCGTAATACCGTTAAAAATAGCGATGGCGAAGTGGTAGAAGAAAAATTCTATGACTTTGGTAAGCCATTCCAACGTTTATCTATGGTTGACGCTATTATTAAATACAGTGAAGAAAGACATCAAATTAATGAAGCGGCATTACGTGATCCTGAAAATAACTTTGATGCCATTAAGGCGATGGCTAAAACTGTTGGTGTTAAAGAAGGTGATGCGGCAAAAGTTTGGGGACCAGGTAAGTACATTTGTGAAATCTTTGAAGAAGTTGCAGAGCACTTATTAGACCAACCAACCTTTATTACTGAATACCCTTGGGAAGTTTCGCCACTTGCGCGTCGTAATGATGCTAATCCATTTATTACCGACAGATTTGAGTTCTTTGTTGGCGGTCGTGAATTAGCTAATGGTTTCTCTGAGTTAAATGATGCAGAAGATCAAGCAGCACGCTTTAAAAAGCAAGTAGAAGAAAAAGATGCTGGTGATGATGAAGCGATGCATTTTGATGATGATTATATTCGTGCGCTAGAGCATGGCTTACCACCAACAGCGGGTGAAGGTATTGGTATCGATCGCTTAGTGATGTTATTTACCGATTCACCAACGATTAAAGATGTTATTTTATTCCCGCATATGCGACCAGAAGTTGAATAATTTAAGTTTCTAAGTTAAAAAAATAAAGCCCAAGTGAATGAATCACTTGGGCTTTTTGTTTATAAGAGGATATGTTTTTTGATGCTTATTTTAGATGTTTATCAAAAAAGCTAACCATTTCCTCTAATGTTTGTATACGATGTTTTTGTACACTCAAATGATGGTTGGCATCTTCAATTTCTACGTATCTGACCTCTTTATCATAATCTTCAAGTTCATCAGCCATTTCTTGGCTATGTCTTATAGGTACAACTCTATCATCTGAGCCATGCACTAACAGGATAGGTATATCTATTTCTTCAGCAAAATTTACTGGTGAAACTGCCTCTAATTTATCGCTATCAGTGCCAAACTGTTTTTTAACAACTTCATTGTTAGTGAAATTTCTTGCATTTGAGACAATAAGCTCAATATCTGAAACGCCAGCAAAACTTGCTGCACATTTAAAGGTTTCTTTATGTTTTACTGCTGCCATTAATGCGGCATAACCACCATAACTGGCGCCAGCGATACAGACCTTTTCTTTATCAACTATATTTTGCTCGATTAGCCATCGAGTAGCATCTTGTAAGTCATCTTGCATAGCCTTTCCCCAGCCTTCAATAGCGGCCATTTCAAATTCATAACCATAGCCAGAAGAGCCGCGAAAGTTAGGTTGAAAAACTACATAGCCTCGGTTGGCAAATAGCTCTGCCCAATAATCAAAGCCGCTATAATCTCTTGCCATAGGCCCACCGTGCGGGAAAATAATGGCAGGCAGTTTATTGCCCTCTTTGGTATTTATTGGCTTAGTTAAGTAAGCTTCAATTTCAAGGCCGTCACGGGCTTTATAACGAACTAATTTTTTTGTAGCATAATTCGCTTCATTTATTTTGGGGTACAGACTGGCAAGGTAGCTAAGAGACTTAGCCTTTCTATCGCCTAAATAATAATCGCCAGCAGTTTTGTTAGAGCTAGAAAGCAAAACGTACTTATTTAAGTCTTTAGACATACTGATAATGGTATTTTCTGCATCGGGTATTGCTTTATTTAATGCTTTTTTAAAAGCTATATAGTCTTCATCCCAGTAGGTTTTATTATCATTGCCGCTACTATGACTTAAACCAACAACAGCATGCGTTTTAGGTGAGTAAATTAATGAACCATTAACATCATATTTATCATCAGCATAGACTAATTCTCGCTTTAGCTCTTTATCGGTTACATCAACTTTAAAAACGGCGTATTTACCTTGATGCAATGCTCTTATGTATAAAATATTAGGATCTAAGTCAAAGCCAAGAATATGTACGACATCCTTCTCAAAGACTTCATAAGACCATAAATCCCGGATCACGTTTCCGTCATTATCAAATAGCTTGTAAAAGATTTTTGTTTCATCTCGGCCGTAACTTATCCTTGCATGCCCCTGTCGATCGGCATACCAGTCAGTGGTATAAGTTTTGGCTTTTTTAATGCGTTTTCGCTTGTTCGTTCTAACGTTGACTTCATAAAGTGAAGGTTTATTGGCGATTTCAAAATCGATTGCCATTAATATTTTATCAGGCTGATCAGGTAAGAAACTGATGACATTATCTTGGAACTGTGCAGTTCGCTCGTTTTTATTAGTTTTTGGTTTAATTAATAGCTTTAAACCGTCTTCAGTCGTTAAATCATATTTATGTAGACGGGTTGAAATATATTTGGTGGTTCGCTGCCTTGTGGGATAAGCAGCACTAACAAGTAATACATCATCATTAGCCCAAGCGTACCAATTTAAAATCACTTCAACATTGTCAGCTTTTAATAGGTAGCGCTTTTCACCTGTTTTAAAATCAAAAGTCATCAATACTAGTGTGCCTTGATTATTTCTAAGCATGGAAACTCGGTCACCACTTGGTGAAAGTTTTACTTGGCTGGTATCAGGTAGGCTGCCGTAGGTACTGATTGGTAAAATGTCTAACTTGGTATCATTAGCCAATGTAATGGGTGAAATAAGTAGAGTAAGAGAAGTGAAAGTAGTGAAAAAAAATCGGAAATATTTATTAAGTAAGCTCTTTAAATAATTGCTACATCTTAGCATTACGCTTCCTTGTGTGATTGAATAAGAAATATATTCTCTATAACTCTATTTTTTTTGTCAACTTTTAAGTAAATTAGAGAGCTGAAAATAATTATAAAAACTAAGAAGTGTTTAATGAGTGTATCAAGAGGCGGCTTTAGCTCGCGCATGGGATTTATCTTGGCAGCTGCGGGATCTGCGGTTGGTTTAGGGAATATATGGGGCTTTCCAACACAAACAGCGAGTAATGGTGGTGCCGCCTTTGTACTCGTTTATTTGGTGTTAGCCTTTTGTTTAGCTTACCCCGCTTTTATGGCTGAGCTGTTAATTGGTCGTTATGGTCAAGCTAATGCGGTTTCCTCGATGGAAAAAATGTCACGTAACCTGTGGCAAAAACGTTTTGCATTTATTGTTGGTTTTGGCGGTATTATTTGTGCATCACTCATTCTAAGTTTTTATGGCATTTTAGCTGGTTGGATGATGTCGTATGCTATTGAGCCAGTTACTTCTCTTTTAGGTTTTAATGAAGCTTCAAGTTGGCTTACCTCACAATCTACGGCGCGTAACTTAGTTTTCACGGCACTATTTATGATGCTAACCATTGCTATTATTCGTCGTGGCGTTGAGCAAGGGATCGAGAAATGGTCTAAACGATTAATGCCAATGCTGATTGGCTTACTTATTCTATTGATTATTTATGTGTTTACACTAAAAGGGTCAAGAGCGGGGTTTGAAGCTTACTTAAATCCTGATATTTCTCGTGTATTTGAGCCTGATTTACTGATTAGTGCTCTTGGTCAAGCATTCTTTTCTTTGTCGTTAGGTACGAGTGTGATGGTGATTTACGGCTCTTACATTTCTAAAAAAGAAAATTTAGTGTCTCTGGGCGCACAAGTAACCTTGATTGATGTCTCTATTGCTTTTTTAGCAGGTTTGTTAATTATTCCCTCTATGTATGTAGCGCAAGCGCAAGGAGTGGCAATTTTCGGTGATGATGGTAGCTTGATCTCAGGCCCTAATTTAGTTTTTGATGTGCTGCCGACCTTATTTAACGGTATGGGAGCTATTGGTTTATTTGTGGCTTTTGGTTTTTTTGTTTTAATGTCTATTGCGGCATTAACATCAAGTATCTCAATGTTAGAAGGGCCAGTGTCTTTTGTCGTTGAGCGTCATCATGTTGAGCGGAAAAAAGCGACGACCTTAATTGGCTTTGGGATCTTTATGCTAAGTGCATTAATCGTGTTAAATTTCGATGTACTTTTTGGTTTGGTTATTTCTATTTCTACTGTTTACGGTCAACCCCTAATTGCTATGCTATGTTGTGTGTTTGTTGGTTGGATATGGCAACGTAGTGACGTACTTGCTGAAATTAAACTAGGTAACGATGCTGTTGAGCATAGCTTGTTTTGGAAAATTTGGCCTTGGTACACCAAGTTTGTCTGTCCAAGTGCCATTGCCATAGTATTTTGGCATTCTTTGTAAAGTTATCAGCCATAGTTAACTTTTATATTTTAGGCCAACTTAATAACCAAGGTTGGCCTAGCTCATTGAGCTTATCCTCGATATCTTCAGTCAAAAAAAACTCGCCTTCATCAGGGGCAAAAGTAAAGTGATATTGCTTATCACAAAAGTTAAACCTTAATGCATAGGCGTGTAGATAACCTCTATCAGGGGAAGGTTCTTTCTCACTTATCAGCGCTTTTTTGGGGTAATACAAGGGGTCGCCGATAATTGGTGAGCCAATACTACTTAATGCTACCCTGAGTTGATGTGTTTTGCCTGAATGTGGTTTTAGCAAATATAACCGTTTACCCTTTGCTTGAGCGTAAGAGAAAAACTGTGTGATCGCTGGATTCTCCATACTGCGTATTAGCTTGTACATGCCGCGGCGGCTCTTAGCCATATCACCTTTGATTAGTCCCTGCTTTTTACTTGGCTTTTTATCACTTATAGCAAGATAGTATTTCTCAACCTGATGATGTTTGAAAAGATCAGAAAAGATTTGAGCACTGGTTAAGTTGGTGGCAAAAATAATCAGTCCAGAGGTCATTTTGTCTAACCGATGAATAGGAAAAAGCTCAGTTATCCCTAGGTGTTTTTTCAGGTGCGATTTTACTTGAGAAAAAAGTCCTGAGCCGAGCTCTCCTTCATCGTGAAAATTAACATTTGCACGCTTGGCAACAACAACAAAATCTGCTGTTTGTGTAATAATTTTAAACATTTAATAAGTCTATTTTGCTCGATTGTTTGCTATGATAATTCAATCAAATTGTTTTTACTCTGATTACAGGATGTTATTTTGAAAAAAATCTCCCATTTAATCGCTCGCCTTAGTGCAGTCACCTTAACGGCATCATTATTATTTGCATGCACGAGCAATGAAAATACAAAGCTAGCTCAAGAAAACATTGTCTTACCTGCTGGTGTGAGTTTAGTTGAAACGGTTGTTCAGAGCGAAGAACGCTTAGCCATTCCGTTTAAAAAATATAAACTAGCTAATGGCTTAACTGTCATTCTCCATCAAGATAATTCTGATCCTCTTGTCCATGTCGATGTTACATATCATGTTGGCTCTGCTCGTGAGCAACTGGGTAAATCTGGTTTTGCTCACTTCTTTGAGCACATGATGTTTCAAGGCTCGAAGAATGTTGCCGATGAACAACATTTTAAAATTGTTACGCAAAGCGGTGGTGACTTAAATGGTACTACGAATACGGATAGAACCAATTATTATGAAACGGTACCAAGAAATCAGCTAGAAAAAATGCTCTGGCTCGAGTCAGATAGAATGGGGTTTTTATTAGAAACCATCACAGAAGAGAAGTTTGAAATTCAACGAGCGACAGTAAAAAATGAACGTGGTCAAAATGTAGATAATCGCCCCTATGGCCGCTTAAATGAAACCATTAACCAAATGATGTATCCCAGAGAGCATCCATACTCTTGGCCTGTGATTGGTTACATGACTGATTTAGATCGCGGCACATTAACCGATTTAAAAACATTTTTTAGTCGTTGGTATGGCCCTAATAATGCGGTATTAACTATTGGAGGTGATTTTGATGAAGCACAAACACTCGCTTGGGTTAATCAATATTTTGGTGAGTTAAAAGCAGGCCCGCAAGTAGATAGCATTGCTAAGCAGTTAACAACATTAGAGAAAAACCGTTATTACTCGTTTAGTGATAATGTGTCTTTACCGCTTCTCTATATTAGCTTTCCAACAGTTTATGGTATGCATGAAGATGAAGCCGCGTTAGATGTTTTCTCTAATATTATTGGTAATGGCCCTACGTCTTTACTTTATAAAAATTTAGTTAAATCAGGCGTTGCAGTTCAAGCAGGCGCCACTCATCCGTGTAAAGAGCTTGCTTGTCAAATGAACTTTTTTGCTTTGCCTAACCCACAGCAAGGTATGGATTTAGCCAAACTTGAACAAGTTATAAAGGATACCTTGCTTGAGTTTGAACAACGCGGTGTGAATGATGATGATTTACTGAAAACTAAAGTAAATATAGAAACTGATACTATTTATGGTTTACAAAGTGTCTCAGGTAAGGTGTCAACGCTGGCGCATTATCAAACTATTTTAGGGGATGCAGATTTCACAGAGCGACAAGTGGCTCGTTATAATCAAGTGACTAAAGATGATGTGATGCGTGTTTATAAAAAGTATATCAAGGGCAAAGGCGCTGCTGTGTTATCCATTTACCCTCACGGTCAAAAACAGTTTATTGCCCAAGCTGATGATTTTGTCTTGCCGGATGTAGCCAACCCTCCTGAGTTAGCTTCACTTGATACGCCTATAATGAAAAACACGAGTAGCTTTGATCGTAGCATTATGCCTAAAGCCGGTGTTAACCCACAAATTGAGGTGCCTAAACTATGGCGAGATAGCTTTAAAAATGGCATTGAAATTATTGCTACTCAAAATAGTGAAACACCGACAGTCAGTTTGTTATTGAGCATTGAAGGCGGCCCGTTATTAGATCCTATCGATAAAGCAGGGTTGGCCTCTCTTACTGCGAGTTTGATGAATGAAGGTACAACAAACTATATTAAAGAAGAGCTTTCAAATGAATTGGCAAAATTGGGAAGTGACATCTCCATTGGCGCTTCAGGGAGGAATACTTATATTCAAGTGAGCTCTTTGGTTAAAAATCTTGATGCTACTTTGACCTTAATGATAGATATGATGTTAAACCCAGCATTTGAACAAGCTGACTTTGACCGCGTGAAAAATCAATTAATACAAAGCTTAGAGCAAGGCAGTAAAGATGCAAGCACACTAGCAAGTAGAGCGTTAAGACAAGTGACTTATGGCGAAAATAACCGTGTTGGCTTACCAAGTAGAGGCACAGTGGCAACGGTTTCTGCTATCACCCTTAATGATATAAAAGCTTTTTATCAGCAGTATTTTTCACCTAAACATGCTTCGTTAGTGATTGTTGGCGATATAAGCAAAAGTGATATTATGCCTAAACTGAGCTATTTAAAAGCTTGGCAGGGTAGCGATTATACTATTCCTAAATATAAGCAGTTTCCGCAGGTAACCCCTAACAAAATTTATTTTGTAGATTTACCTAATGCTAGTCAGTCGGTGATCAAATACTCACGTCGTTCTATGCCTTATGACGCTACGGGAGAACATTTTAAGGCGACGCTGATGAATTATCCGCTTGGTAGTGCCTTTAATAGTCGCATCAATTTAAACTTACGCGAAGATAAAGGCTACACTTATGGGGCTTCAAGTTACTTTACAGCCGGTAAAACCTTAGGACGCTTTACCGCAGGAGCCAGTGTGAAAAAAGAACATACCTTAGATGCGATGTTAGAGATAGAGAATGAGCTTGAAGCTTATCAGCAGCATGGGCTAACGGGTGATGAGGTCAGTTTTATGCGCCAAGCTATTTCTCAAAATGAAGCGCTAAGTTATGAAACACCAAGACAAAAAAGTGGCTTTTTAAGACAGTTATTACAATACGACCTAGCAGAAAATTATGGTGAACAACAAAGTGAGATCATCAATGAAATTTCGCTTGAACAGCTAAACAATATCGCAAAAGAACAATTAAGCAAACCTATGCAATGGATTGTGGTTGGCGACGGTCAAGTAATAAGGCCGCAATTAGAAAAAATGAAGTTAGACATTGTTGAGCTGCAACTGGCTAAATAATCATAGTATTTTCTTTTAGCCATTGAAAATTATCAAAAGCCCCTCATTTATAAAGCATTAAATAAGGGGCTTTACCTTATATTCTCCTAAGCGCAGGAATTATTTTGACATTATCATTAAACGATTACATCACAGCCTTTAACCAAAAAAATAACTTATCTGCCTTAGCTGGTATTGGTCGTGGCATTGAACGCGAAGCGTTAAGAGTATTAGCTGAGGGAAAATTGTCAGCGCATGGACACTATAAGCAGCTTGGCTCAGCATTAACCCACGGGCAAATTACCACGGATTATTCTGAAACTTTATTGGAATTTATTACCCCAGTAAGTCACTCACCAGAGCAAGCTATAGCTCAATTGCAAGATATTCAAAAGTATACTTTTGCAAATATTAACGGCGAATTGCTATGGCCGATGAGTATGCCGTGTTTTGTGGATGAAGAAGATAAAATACCGCTTGCTCAATATGGAGATTCTAATATTGGTAAAATGAAAACCATTTATCGCCAAGGTTTGAAAAATCGTTATGGCTCTATGATGCAAGTGATTGCGGGTATTCATTTTAACTTTTCATTTTCCCCTGAGTTTTGGCAAGTACAGCAAGAACTACATGATAATAAAGCGCCTTTGTCAGATTTTATTTCAGCGCGTTATTTCTCAATTTTACGTAATTATAAGCGCTACTGTTGGTTAATACCGTATTTGTTTGGTAGCTCTCCTGCCTTGTGTAGCTCTTTTCTGCAAGGCAAGGATCATAAATTACCGTTTAAAAAATCTCCTCGTGGCGCATTATATTTAGAGCATGCAACGTCGTTGCGTATGAGTGATTTAGGGTATACCAGTAGCGAGCAATCTAATTTACGCATTTGCTATAACAATTTAGATGACTATGTTGATGGCGTACAAGATGCTATCGCTTTAAAGTCAGAAGAGTTTGCCAATATTGGCGTGAAAGTTAATGGTGAATATCAACAGCTGAACACCAATGTTTTGCAAATTGAAAATGAACTCTATGCGCCAATTAGGCCTAAGCAAGTGATAAAGTCAGGTGAAAAACCATCACAAGCTTTACGAGAACGCGGTGTAGAATATATTGAGGTGCGGGCACTTGATGTGAATCCTTTTGCTGATACGGGTATCAGCATCGAGCAAATTCACTTTTTAGATATCTTTTTGACTTACTGTGCTTTTATAGACAACAAAGAATTTGACTGTGATTCACAGCAATATCATGAAAATAATATGAATGATGTTGTTATGCGTGGTCGAGATCCTGAGTTATTGCTATCTGATGCTAATTGCCAAGGTGAAGTTAGCCTCAAGTCTGTTAAAGAGTGGGGGAACGAACTTTTTGATAATATGGCGCAGGTAGCCCAATTATTAGATAGTGCTTATAAAACAGATGATTACGTTAAAGCTATTGCACGAGAGCGCGCTAAAATTAATGATGCGAGCAAAACCCCTTCAGCGCAAATATTATCGATAATAATCGATGAAGGACAGAGCCTATCTAAGTATTCACTTGATAAAGCCGCTGAATATCGTCATCAGGCATTAACACGAGACTATCAGTTTTATTCTGAGCAGTATTTTAATAGCGCATCTGAAAAATCTCATCAAGCGCAACGAGAAATAGAAGCTAGTGATGAGCTAAGTTTTGATGACTTTTTAGGTAATTATTTTAATTCCTAAGATGTAACCTAAGCTGTTGTTGCTCAAATTTATCTGATGCTGTTAAATGTTAGGGGTTAACTAAGCCTGGCAGGCAGCAATAAAAGCTCATTGCTGAAGATGGCTTTCCATCACATTATGTCAACTAAAAGCTCTCCTTATTAGTTACTTTAGGTTAAGTTGTCTTAGGCTTTCAACTCGTAAGGGGGATCTATTGTGAGTATATTATTTCAATTTGACAAGTCTGTAAGTTGTTGATAATTTTTTGGGGTTCATCGAGTTTTAATAAGTAATTAAATGTTAACAATATAGGAACACGTAAATGGATTTTTCAAAAATAATATGGCTTTGTTTTTATATTTCTCTTCTTGCTGCCTGTGGGGGAGGAGGGTCAGAAGAAAGCCCTTCTATTCCAGAAGTCATTACTCCACCCGATTACTCTAAAGTTGATGTTGAAATCAATATCGATTCAGCATCTGTGATTGTACCTTATACAATGGCTATGGCGGAGTCTACATTACAAATTGTAGATTTATTCGTATCTGAATTGAGAATCCAACAGATATCTGATGAAACATCTATTGTAAGCTTACCTTGTACTCGTGGTGGAACCGCCGATTTTGTATGGCAAGATAAGGATAATAGTAAGGGGCTATCTATGTCTGACACCTTGGACTTAACTTTTGAAAACTGTGATAGCTCAAGCCTAGATGCTTGGATTTCGGGTAGTTCAAGTTTAATAGTTGAAGAAAAGGGGTTAAATAGCATAGGTTTTAGCGTTCAAATAAACGCAACTATTTCAGATTCAGGCACTGATATACCAGTTTCAGGTGCTATGAACTTTATTTATAACAAGACTGAAATAAATGAGTCATTAGAAATAAGCAGTAATCAGCAAAATTTCACTTTTGTTATAGAAGGCTTTAAAGAAAAATTAGGTTCTTTTGAGTTAACTAAGCGAGTAGAAAATAATTTTCATTATTCCATCGATTACGAATATACGGTTTTTTCAGAAATGTTAAGAGGGAAATTAGCTTGTCGATCAAACGATGGATTAAAAGGAATATTATATGCTTCACCTTATAAAATTAATTCGCAATGCATAGGTAATGCTCAAGGCGAAGTTTCATTGTTGAAAGAGCTTAACTTAAATGATTATGATAAAGATACTTACGATGCTTATAACAATTTAAGGATCTCTTATACATCAAGTGATGGTAATGACTCTCAAACAGAAGGTTTATACTCTAAAGAGCTTTTTGAAGGCAGTATTTCAATGCCAATTCTAGACATAAAATATCAAAAAACCTCTCAACAAGACATTCAAAAAGTTGCTTTAAATGGTTCAGAATCGTATTTAACTAACATGGTCATAGCCAAAGATTATGCTAAAGGTTATTTTTATGGATTTGATTCAAATAAAGAGCAATACCATATTAGTGAAATTGATTTGAATAACTTGGAAATTACTAACTTAACTTATGTTCAGAATCCTATTTATAATTTTACATTATCAAAAGATGGGCTGTTTTTATATTTAGTTTTACATGAAGGTTGTTGCAACTTACCGAGCATTTATGAATTCGATATTCAAAATAAGACATTGTCTGAGTTTGCTTCTTTTGAAAATATTATAAATTTATCAGATGACAATACAGTAGAGTACAATTACATAGGAAGTTTAACCAGCACACAAGAAGGAAATATACTCTTTATATTGCAAGATGAAGGTAGGTTTTCATATCAAGATGAAATCAAATTGGTAAAAGTTTCGAAAAATGGTATTGCCGAATATATATCTTTAGGAAACGATAACGCCACCTTTGCATTAGATGAAAATAACTTTTTATTCGTAAGCCAGAATTACGCTATAACCCAATACGACATAAGCGGTGATAAATTAGAACCAGTATTGACTAAAGAATTTATTAGAGAAGACAAAGCTGTTAGAACACGTGATATGCATATAGAAAATGGTAGGATATATATCCGTGATGGTTACATCTTAGATTGGGCAACTGGAAATATATTAGCGAATATTGGTGAGAGTGAGATGTATTATCTAAATAAATTTGATATTGCGATAGAGATATCAGGGTTTACATTAAATGTATATTCTACACAAAGTGGTGAAATATTATCCAGTCCAATAGCTACACAGATAGAAGGCCTATCCTATTTTAATGCACTAAACGAATGGTTCATTGGTTCTGATTATTTATTATTAAAAAGCTCGTCTCCTGATGTCCAAAACCAGTATAACCTAATAAAAATACCAGTGAATAAACTCCTAGAATGAGGAATAACCCTAAATAAGTATCGTCCTAATTTTAAAAAGTAAGTGATTATCAAATTACTTTGACTGTCAACTCATGGCACTCAGGAGTAATAAAGGTACGTGAACGACTGCTGTGGTGGCTTTTGCGACGTTCAGTCTCGATTAAAGTCAATTAACCGTTGTGTCAACTCAGGCTTCAGATAATGCAGTTAAGCATCAGTTTTATAGTTTGTTAACGCTGTTGCGATCCAAAGATTGAATTTAAGTGGCAGGCAAAAAAAAGCGCGTTAGGGCAACGCGCTATGGATACAGTCATTTGACTTGTCTTTTAAAACTCCAAACAACTCTAAAAAATAAAACAATATGAAAGCAGTCCAGGGAGTGTTGCTTTCATATAGTAAGAGTCTACCATCTCTAGATAGTTCAAAATTTAATCAAAAAAAATAATTGTTTTCTAATACCATGATCTGGTTGGTGTTTATTTGTCTGACTTAAATACATAAGACACTTTTTTTAGATAAAAAAAATGCGCTTATAAAAATAAGCGCATAAAACATGAAACACTAAGGGAAATAAAGCCTCTCATATAATATGAGTGTTATTTAGTAAATAAGTTCAAAATTAATTTTAATAAATTTAATTTTCTGAATAGGTCGATATACGGCTGATACGAGTATGCCTAAAAAAGCATCAAGCTTACTTAATGCATGCGGGAATAACATTTGTTTTGTTTATTCTGTTTTAGGCAAAAAAAATGCGCTTATAAAAATAAGTGTATAAAACATGAAACATTACCTAATGTAGGCGGGAATAACATTTCTTTTGATTAGGCAAAAAAAATGCGCTTATAAAAATAAGCGCATAAACATGAAA